>JASFTL010000158.1:0-8113 GCA_050053555.1 Desulfobacterales bacterium | reverse complement strand
ACGGCCTGTACGTCATACGGATGCAAAATCCGATCTAACAAGCTGGCACCTTGCAGTGGTACTGTGGGTGGTACTGTTGGAGACGTCAGAACCTTTTCAACCATTTTTAAGCGCAGGGTCTTTTCCCGCATCGGATCTGAAAGCTTTATTTTAACACTCGTAAAGCGAGCATTTTTTTCCAGCTGGGTTTCTAATTGGCGCTCCGCATACGACGGCAAATCCCAATCCACTTCGTATGTTTTTTTAAAATTATCCGATCCAAGCGTGCTAAACTGTTGATGGGTTGCATAAGGTTCTAAAAGATTAACTATCCCCACCCGTGTACCTTGAGGAAACATATATTTTGGCGTTGTCGTGCAGGCCAAAACACAGACAAGGATGACGATAACCATTGGAAAACCTGGAAAACGATGGGCCATTTCTGCCTCCCGAGCCGTTCACCTTTCAAGTTTGTCCGCTAAAGGATGGAATCAATTATCCACCATCTCAATCATTCGAGCAGCCCAGAATCAAATTCATTCTCAGTTGATTTTCAACCGCTGATGGCTTCTGGTTTTCAGCCTCGACGTTCACGTGATAAATCACTTAAGAACGCACCCGAAAAATTAGTCAATCAACACAGGCAATAAATTATCTTTGAATTCGCTTGTCCTTATGTTAAAATTCCATAGCAATAATAACAGCTTAATTTTATATTTCTTTGTAAAATTCCAATCATAAATTCAAAACGGAGATAATGCATGCAGATTTCGAATCCAGAGGGAAGCTCAGCGCCTGAACCGCTCGTTTCGGTTTGCCCGGCAGGGGAATCATTTCAACTACCACAGGAAAAAGATTATGAAAAGGAATTTAAGCGTTTACAAAAGATTGTTAAGGAACAGCGATTAATGCAACGGGAAATCGTTGTTGTCATGGGCGTGGGCTTTGTCGGTGCTGTAATGGCTGGCGTTGTTGCCGATTCGGTGGATACCGAAAACAACAAGCCCAGCAAATTTGTTATTGGAATGCAGCGCCCTTCAACCCGTTCATACTGGAAAATACCCTATATCAACAGGGGTGTCGCACCGGTTGAGGCCGAAGATCCTGAAGTCGCACCTCTTATTGATCGCTGTGTCAACGAGAAAAAAACATTAATCGCTACCTATACCTATGAGGCACTCAGTTTGGCTGACGTCGTGATTGTTGATGTCCAATGCGACTATTATAAAGAAACTTTCGGCGATGTTCGACAAGGTCATGCCGATATCGCTGCCCTTGAAACCAGTCTTAAGATTATTGGGGAGAAAATTAAGCCGGATTGCATGGTTTTAATAGAAACCACGGTACCTCCGGGGACGACTGAATATGTGGCCTATCCGATCATAAAAAAAGCTTTTGGAAAACGAGGAATCACGGATTCCGAGCCACTTTTGGCACATTCGTTTGAGCGGGTAATGCCGGGTCGCAATTATGTTGCCTCTGTGCGTGATTTCTGGCGGGTGTGCAGCGGTATCAATGCGACCGCCAAGGAACGTGTGCGCATATTTTTATCCGATATACTCAATGTGGAACAATATCCGCTCACTGTGCTGGATCGACCGATTGAGAGTGAAACATGCAAAATCGTTGAAAATTCCTACCGGGCCACTATTCTGGCCTTTTTAGATGAATGGAGTGTCTTTGCCGAACGCAACGGTGTGGACCTGATTAAGGTGATTGATGCCATTAAAATCCGGCCGACCCATTCCAACATGATTTTCCCCGGCCCAGGTATCGGGGGCTATTGCTTACCCAAAGATGGAGGATTGGGTGTTTGGGCTTACCATACCTTGATGGGCTTTGAAGATGACGTGTTTAAAATCACCCCTGCGGCCATTGATATCAACGATACCCGAGCATTACGAGTACCGCAGCAGGTCCGGGACGCGTTACGCAATATGGGAAAGATCGTTGCCGCTTCGAAAATCGTATTGCTGGGCGCGTCCTACCGTGAAGGTGTCGGCGACACGCGTTACAGCGGCTCAGAAATTATCGTTCGCAAACTAACCGAAATGGGCGCAGAGATTGCAGTTAATGATCCGTATGTAAAGCACTGGTGGGAACTTGAAAAGCAGAAAACCTATCCGGCACCCGATCATTCCATGAAACAATTTTTCCGCAACCAAGACAAGCTGGATGAAATTCGAATCCAGACAGATTTGTCCGCAGTCCTGAAGTTCGCAGACGCCGTGATTTTTGCCGTTCGACACCAGGAATATCTTGATCTGGACCCCGAAGCGGTTGTCAAAATGATCGGGCGACCTGCTGCGGTGATCGATTGTTTCGGCCTGCTAGACGATCATAAAATTCGCCGCTATTTTGAACTCGGCTGCGAAGTCAAGGGGCTGGGTCGCGGGCATGTGAAGCGCATTAAAGATGAAGTCAGAGGATCGGTGGACGTTAAAGCCAAACATGCAGGCAAAAGATAACTTAACTGCAAGTTATTGATTTGGTGCTTTTCGAATGATTGAGGTTGCGGCATGACACTCCCAAAAGAATCAAAATTAGAACAATTAATCAATAAGGGCGTCCGCATTGACTGTCCGGATAGCATTGAAATCGGTGACGAAATTGATATCGATAAAATTTCAGGCCAGGGCGTTGTTATACACACGGGATCTAAAATATTCGGTGATACCACGCTGATTCTAAGAGATGCCAAAATCGGATTCGAAGGGCCGACAACCCTGAAAAATTGTCAGATTGGTCCTGAGGTCGAACTCAAGGGTGGTTTTTTTGAAGATGCTGTTTTTCTGGCAAAAGCCAAAGCGGGTTTGGGATCGCATGTTCGTGAAGCAAGTATTTTTGAAGAGCAGGCAAGCGTCGCCCATTCGGTTGGGACGAAACACACCATCCTATTTCCATTTGTTACGTTGGGAAGCTTAATTAATTTTTGCGATTGTCTTATGGCCGGCGGCACCAGTCGTAAAAATCACAGTGAAGTGGGCAGTTCATACATTCATTTTAACTTTACGCCCAACCAGGACAAGGCCACCGCTTCACTGATCGGGGATGTGCCCAAAGGAGTGATGTTAAATCAGTTGCCCATATTCCTGGGAGGGCAGGGCGGTCTGGTGGGTCCCTGTCGGCTGGCATACGGGACAACGGTGGCTGCCGGTACGATTGTTCGCAAAGATGAGCTCCGCACAGGACGCCTGCTATGGGGCGGTATGGAAAAAGGCGGCAATTTGCCGTATTCGCCCGGCAGATATCGAAGTGAAAAACGGGTGGTGGTTAACAACATCTTTTATATTGCCAATTTGATTGCCTTAAATCAATGGTACCAAAATGTTCGCAGTCAGTTTACTTCAAAAGATTTTCCGGAAGCGCTGCTAACCGGACTCAAAGAAAAACTCAATCGTGCGATTTCAGAACGAATATCTCGACTCGAGGCCTTAGGCCTTAAGATACAGTCGAGCGTGGAATCGCGAATAAAAGGCAAACGTTCAAGCTCATCCGCTGCTTTTACACAGAAACAAGAATTATATCAGCGGTGGTCTGAACTGAAAGATCTATTTGAGCAGCTCAAAGGCGAAAAAGGCGATGCGGGTCAGCGAGATTCTTTTCTTGAACGCGTGCACACTGGCATCGAGAAGATAGGTCTGGATTATATTTCCGTTATTCAAGGGCTGGCGCCATCTGATGCAGCCATCGGCACCCAATGGCTTCAAGGAATTGTTGATTGTGTAACAGATGAGACCTTAAATCTTATTCCGTCATATCAGTAGGGAATTTAATATGGGCAAACTTTTTGGCACCGACGGAATTCGCGGTGCTGCAAATGAATACCCGCTGACCGCAGACATTATCGAACATGTCGGCCGGGCGATCGCATCGATTTTTAGCGATGCCGGCAATCGGGCCAAAATAATCATCGGAAAAGACACGCGGGCCTCAGGGGATATGATTGAAGATGCACTGGCAGCTGGCATTCATGCCCAAGGCGGCAAGGCCTGTCTGGCCGGCGTGTTACCGACACCTGCGGTGGCCTATCTGACGTCTTCAACCGATGCGAGTGCCGGAATTGTAATCTCTGCTTCACATAATCCATTTTATGACAATGGCATTAAGGTTTTCGATTCCCATGGGTACAAGCTTGCTGATCATAAAGAAGCGGAAATTGAACATTTGGTGCTGAATGAAAACACGGGAAACATCCCTGCAAAATCGGTTCGGAACCTCGGTCGTATTGAGCGCCTTAAAGATGCCCCCGAACGCTACCTCACTTTTTTGAAGGATACGCTGGGCGATGGGACTTTTTGGGGTGGGTTGAAGATCATTTTGGATTGTTCGAATGGAGCGACTTTTGCGGTTGCGCCCAAGTTGTTCAATGAACTTGGTTCACAGGTTGAAGCGATCAATGTAAATCCGGATGGTAAGAATATCAATGCAGACTGTGGATCCGAGCACCCGGAGGTTTTGATTGATACTGTTATCGCCAAAAAGGCCGATATCGGGCTGGCCTTTGACGGCGATGGTGATCGATTGGTGGCCGTAGATGAGAAAGGCCAGGTTGTCACGGGAGACCGGATCCTGGCAATAAGCGCCCGAACGTTAAAGCACAAAGGCTTGTTGAGAAATAATCTGGTTGTCAGCACCGTTATGAGCAATTTAGGGTTGCGCTTGGCACTCAAAGATCTGGGCATTAAGCATTTGATGACCCAGGTGGGCGACCGCTACGTCCTGCAGCAGATGTACGCAAACGGTGCTGTCATCGGCGGTGAGGATTCGGGCCACATGATTTTTTTGGACCTGCATACCACCGGTGATGGAATGCTGACAGCCATGCGACTGATTCAAACCATGCACGATGAAAACAAGCCGCTATCTGAACTGGGCCGGGTGATGAAAGTATTTCCACAGGTTTTGTTAAACGTAGAAGTACAACATAAACCGGCAATTGAAAGCGTCGCACCGTTGATGGATGCGATACGTTCGGTGGAAAAAATCCTGGGCGAAAAGGGCAGGGTACTTGTGCGCTATTCCGGAACTCAACCACTGTGCCGGGTGATGGTTGAAGGTCCCGATAAAAACGAAACTCAAAAATTTTGCCAGCAGATCGCCGACGTCGTTAAAGCAACATTGGGTTGAAATTTACCCCAGAGAACACAGAGCCCACAGAGGTCAAAAAAGTTAAGCTGTAAATAGTGCTCTGTGATCTCTGCGGGCTTTGTGGTTATAATTATCTGATCATGCTGTTTTCACATGGAAATTATTCGCGGTTTCCGAGTATTCGCAGCAACATCAGAAACAAGTTGATAAAGTCCAGATACAACTTCAAGGCGCCCAAGATTGCCCCTTTGCGTATAGCGCTGGCGCCGACATCTGCAGGCTGTGATAATGCCATGTTTTTCAGGTACTGGGTGTCATAAGCAGTCAAACCGATAAAAACCAGTACGCCGATATAGCTGATGATCATGTGCATCGCTGAACTGCGAATAAAGATGTTGACCAGCGAAGCGATAATAATACCAATCAAGCCCATCATCAAGAATCCGCCCATGGAGGTTAGATCACGCTTAGTGGTCCAGCCGTAGATACTGCAGGCAATAAAGGTAGCCGCACAAACAAAAAAGGTTGAGGCTATCGAAGCGCGGGTATAGATAATGAAGACAAACGATAAGGTTGCTCCGTTTAAGGCTGAATAAAGAACAAACAGGGCGGTGGCGGTAGAAGCTTGCATTCGATGAACACGGGCGCTGATAATGAACACCAATGCCAGTTCGGCGATAATAAGGCCGAAAAATAGAATCTGATTGCGAAATATAAGGTTTATCAGGGCCGGCGTGCTGGCCACGTAATAGGCAATGAAACCTGTCAGTGCCAATCCAATCGCCATCCAATTATACACGCTGCGAATGAAATCATTTACACGAACCTGGACTTGTGTCTGTTTTGCTGATATGGATTCCATTAATAGCCTCCTGTAAGCGAATATGACGCGTATTGTTAATGTCTGATAATGATAACACACGATGCGCGATTTTCAAGGCTTTCAGTGACGATCAAATGAAATCCGATCAATTGTATCAAGAACTGAAGGATCTGGCAGAGCGCATGCAGATCACCGTTTCCGAACAGAATTTGAGGGCTGCAGGTTTTAAGGTTAAAAGTGGTCTGTGCACGGTCAAAGGTCAGAATTTATTTATTATGGACAAGCATAAATCCATTCGTAAAAAAATATCAATTCTGGCCGCTCATTTGGCAGCAATGCCGCACGAAGATCTATACATTATTCCGGCCGTGCGTGATTTGCTGGATAAATACCGTCAAAAATAAACTTGAAGGCCGTTGAAATATGAAACGCTGGATCATATGGCTGAGTTCATGGTCCATCATAAAAGCAGGGGGCAATGGCTTAATTTTGTACCCCAGAGGCAGAATTGCCGAGGATCTACCTAAAAGTTTACATAATATTTATTATCAGACCTTTAAAAGGCTGTGAACAGATTTAAGGCACTGGGTTAAGAACAATTGATAAGATGACCCGCAATAAGGATAAAAACAGGATTGATTGGGCTGACGATTTTGAGCAGACGGACACGATTCGTAAAGTTTATACCATCTCGGAACTCAATGCGGACATCAAAGTGCTGCTGGAAGAACAGTTTCCATTTGTATGGATTATTGGAGAAATTTCAAATTTTCGAGTACCCGCATCGGGTCATTTCTATTTCACCCTGAAAGATGAATCCTCACAGCTGAATGCCGTCATGTTCCGGGGCCAGCAGCAAAAGCTAAAATTTGAGCCCGAAGATGGAATGAGCATTACCGGTATGGGTCGCCTGAGCGTTTACGAGCCCAGAGGTACGTACCAGATCATTTTGGAATACATGGAACCGGCCGGCGTCGGCGCCCTGCAAGTTGCCTATGAAAAGCTCAAGGCACGATTGTCCGAGGAAGGCCTGTTTGATGAAAAACACAAAAAATCGATACCCTTTTTGCCCCAGAAAATTGCCCTGATTACCTCTCCATCCGGTGCAGTGGTTCATGATATGCTAAACATTATCGCTCGTCGGTTTCCGAATATGTGCATTCAGATTCTTCCCGTCAAAGTTCAAGGCCATGAAGCCGAAGATGAGATTGTTGCCGCTCTGGCGCTTTTGAATCACAGCACAGACGTTGATGTGGCCATTTTGGCCCGCGGTGGCGGATCACTTGAAGATTTTCAGGCATTCAATACCGAGCGTGTTGCCAGATCCGTATTTGGATCTCGGATTCCGATTATATCGGCGATTGGTCATGAAACCGATTATACCATTATTGATTTCGTCGCCGATTTAAGAGCGCCAACACCCTCGACAGCTGCTGAACTGGCAGTTCCGGTAAAAAATGAGTTATTACGGAAGGTTAATGATAATTTTGTTGCGATTGAGTATAGAATATGCAATCTTATCGAGCGATTCAGGCGAAATCTAACTGATCTTGCGAAAGGATTAGTTGATCCAAAGCTACAGATTCAGGACTGGCGATTGCGATTGGATGATTTTGAGTTTCGAATGAGCCGGAATTTCTTTCAGCTTTTGGCTCGTAAAAAGGAGCAGTATGCCTGGTGGCATGATCGACTGGTTGTGCACAGTCCGGCTTCGCAAATCCGAAATATTAATTTAATAGTTGAGCAAAATTTATATAAGTTATTAAAATCATTAAACAATAGTTTAGAAAACAAAACGGCGCATTTGCGTGAGCTCAGCGCCCGGCTGGAGTTGCTGAACCCCATTGCCGTCTTGGAAAGGGGTTACAGTATTACCCGTACAATTCCGGATTCAAAAGTAATCCGGAATGCGCGAATGGTTTCCATTGACCAGGATCTTGAAGTGATGGTTGCAAAAGGCACGCTAACCTGTCGGGTGAAGGGAAAATCTGAAAATGGCCCAAAAAACATTTGAACAAGCAATGAAACAGCTCGAACAAATCGTCCAGGAACTTGAAAACGGTGATCTCCCCCTGGAAAAAGCTATTAAAAAGTTCGAAGAAGGCATGAAGCTGACAAAATTATGCTCTGAAAAGCTGGACGAAACCGAAAAGAAAATCTCTATATTGCTTGAAAACGCCGAAGGCCGCGTTGTTGAACGGCCGTTTATGTCTCAAGATG
>JASFTL010000157.1:0-8152 GCA_050053555.1 Desulfobacterales bacterium | reverse complement strand
TCCCATATTGCTTTCAAATCATTTCTAAGGAGTTTATCCGCATCAACAGCTTGAACTATTCCACCTAATAGATTGACAACCCATCGATTGGCCAAATTGACAATGAGCTGGCTTTTATAAGGATCCTCATATACTTGTTGCTGTTCTTCCGGTACCTTCAGCCTGGAATCTAAAAGCCAAGCCAGAGAGATCATATCGTGAGCCACAAGAGATTCGGAGGCAAAAATGAGCCCGATGTCGGGCACAACAACATATCCTTTGTCTGGACCAAAGGTGGCCTGAACTTTATTGGCAACTGTTAGGGCTAAGCGCTGTTTTTCCTTTAGACTGTTCACAGTGTTAGCTTCAGCCGTTTTTTCATGGAAAGTGGCAGCATCGTGATGGTATTCTAATCGGCTATCTGTCCTCCAATACCCAACGGCCGCCTTCATCCCAAGTGTGGCCCCGGCTAATGCATGCCGGCTGCAACGGGGTAAAAGGACAACGTGATCAACCTCCTTGATGATTTTGGGCATCATAATTCCATTCTTCCAATTGGAACCCGATACAGGGCCGTCCTCAAAAAAGGATTGCCAACCTTCTTCTTCTGGAAAATACAGTTCACCACCGGCTTCAACGACCGTTTGAGCAATGCCGCAGGACTTCATCAAATCCCTGGTACTGCCCCGTAATTTGTCGGGTAAAAGTTTAACATGCTCGATCCCAGACATATCACTGACGATTATTCGTTTAGCCCCTTTCTCTTTTAGGAGGCCAATCAGGGCTTTCATTCCAGCAGGATTGGTCGTGGCCGGATAGGCATTTCCGGAATTCACCACCGGTTTTATCAGGATAGAATCACCTCTTGAAAGCCAGGAAAAATCCGTTGCCGCTTCAGCCGCTTGTCGAATTGCCGTTATAAGCTCGGATTCGTTCGCCGCCCGGCCCACGCCGGCCATACTCACTTTGGCCTCAGGACCTAATCCCAATGGCTTTTCAGCTGCACAGACCAATCCTGATGGCATTGCTGCAGAGGCTGAAACGGTAACTATCAGTTTAACAAATTCACGCCGATCCATACCGAAACAGGGTCGGACCCATTCGTGTTTACCTATCAAGGTTGCTTCTCCTATTATAAATCTTCGGTTGTCATCTTTTAATTGTCGATTTGATTCGATGGTGAAAAATAAATTTGAGGATTAGAAACTTAATCCTCATCCTCAATGAAATAGCGCATGATGGGTCGCGTTTCGGAGCGGCGCGCGCACTCCTTAAATCCCGCCTTCGTATAAGCAGAGGCCAGACCCGTCCAGGCAAAGACATCCGGCATTTTATCTTTTCTGGGCTCCACCGGGTAGGCTTCCACTACCGCCCCTGCCTTTTTGTTAACATATTTCACAGCAGCCTTAATCATTTGAATGCTCAATCCTTTGCGGCGATATGGCTTGGTGACAAAAAGGCATGAGATCGACCAAACCGGCAAATCGTCGACCGGCTTGAGAACCCGCGAGCGGCCCAGGGCCGGGAAGTGATCCCGGGGCGCCACCGAACACCAGGCCACCGGTTGACCATCGGAAAAAGCCAGAATTCCGGGTACTTGTCCGGATTGAATAAGTGCTTTCATGGCCTGGCGGTTGCCTTCACCCTTCTGGCTTTCAAATTCTTTACGGGTTAGCCGCCACAGCATGCACCAGCAACCCCCGCAAGCACCACGCTCGCCGAACAGCGTTTCAAAATCCGTCCATCTTGCCTTTGTTACCGGCAAAAATTGCATGCGTGAATCTTTGGCTTTCATTTAACGCATTCCTCATCGCTTAAAATGCGGGTTTGCAATCAGCCTCCGCTACTGCAGGCATCCCTGTTTTCACGGAATTGAACAAATAAGGGTGTCGTTTGAATTTATGGCTAAATATTTTTCCGTGACCATTTGATTTGGAGCGCAACCGGTCACGAAACCGGCTGACAGATGGGCGAGTTGGGAATACTAAGAGATGAGATTTACAACTGCAGTCCGAGGCGCCGAAACCCTCAATCGGCAAGGTTGCACCCTTTAAATCGGTAAGTATATCTGCCCACTGATGTTCGTTTTGATCGGAATCATAACTATACCATGCCTCATCCAGTAGCAAGGCCGAACGCAAATAATCGATGTGCCAATGCGGCCGTTGTGAAATTCTGGCATGATGCGCAATGCGGGCTTTGATGCCGCCGGGACCAAAGGCGCTGCCCGCATAGACATAATATCCCGGCTGGATCAGAAATTTTCCAAGTTTTCCAATTTCGATCAACGGGTCGGCAGAAGATCTCAGAATCAATGCATATGTCCCGGGTCGTGCTTGCATAAAAAAATACGATCAGATTATTATCTCCTTGAGTGAACGTTTATGATTTTTTATTAATCCGTGTAATCTGCGTAATCTGTGGATGATTTTCTCAGATTGTTCTAATCTGAGTGCGTCTACAGCTAATGAAAAATCTAAGACTGTGGATGTTTCTCTCTGTAGACTCTGTGGTGATTCAATGTCAAACATCACTTCCTAGAGCTTGCCATACAGCTTTTCCGTATTTTCCAAAACCGCCGCGATGACCGCCTCCTCGGCCACATCTTTTAGCTCCGCAATGGCTTTTATGGACTGTAAGATGTTGGCCGGTTCGTTGCGTTCTTCAAGAGTTGGGCCCAAAACCGGGCTGTCGGTTTCGATCAAGAGGCAGGAAAGCGGCAGTCGTTTAACCAGTTTTTGTTTCTGGCGCGAACGCACTACCGATGGCGGGATTGAAAAAAAGTAACCGGCTTCAACCGCCGGCAGGGCGGTACCGGCTTTGCCGTCAAAGGCATGCATTTGCACCCCAACGGCGTTGTTTTCAAGCAACAGCCCGATCGCATGGCGACCCGCGGATCGGGAATGGATGTTCAACGGCAGATCCAACTCCTTTGATAATTTAATAAAAAGCTTTAATATTTCTCTTTGCAGCTCCCTGTCTGAGGCTTCCTTGACCACCCAGTAATCCAGTCCCACCTCGCCGATTGCGGCCAGACGCGAGCGCTTTTGGCGAATAAAGTCGGCCATCTCGCCTGCCTGGTTTAAATCAAGGTGGGTCGGATAAAGCCCGGCGGCCGGCTTTAACAGCGGATATTTTTTGGCCAGTTCAATGTTTTTGCGGGCATCGGCTAGATTTTCTCCAACGGCAATAATCGCTTCCACGCCGACCCTGCGGGCTCTTTCCAGTACAACCGATCTGTCGTTATCAAAACCAGGATCACAAATGTGGGCATGAACGTCAACCAGTCTGTATTCTGAAGGTGTCAATAATAGGGGTCCTCGCCTCAGGCGTTAGGTTTGCCGGAGCACTCAAGGTTTCGGAATGCGGATTGCGGCTTTCGGATTTTGAATTCGCGACATGTTTGATACTTTAATCGGCAATCTTTACCCTGTGGAATCCTCCGAAGGAGGGCCGCCTCTGGCGGCATTCCGCAGGGCGGGCCTAAAATCCGCAATTGAAGCTATCCGAAGCGATAATGCTTTCTGACGTCTTTGCGTATTTTCCAGGTGCAGGACATGCCTTGCGGAAATGTGACCAGGTCCCCCTGACCGACTTCCACCGGTTCCTCTCCTTCGGGCGTCACAACCACATCGCCTTCCAGAAAATAACAGGTTTCAGAATCATCATATGTCCACGGGAATTCGGAGGATTCCTTGGTCCAGATCGGCCAGTCGCTTACACCGAGTTCATCCAGCCGTTCTTGGCTGGGCTTGCGTTCGACTTTAATTTTGCTCATTTTTCCTCCTAGGGTTTAACTGACGGAGAGCTTATATGGGGTTTTGAAACCACTTCTATCGATGGGCCTCCAGACATACAACCCCCTGTTCGCCGACCACGGCATCATGAGTAACCCCCGCCGGTAGCTCGAGGCGATCGCCGGTATTCAGAGTGACCTTATCTCCTAAATCTGGCAAGCTGAAAGTGATTGAACCGCGAACCACATAAATCACCTTGTGATAGGAATGACTGTGGGCGCCGTAGACATCACCGGGGCCGTTGGACCACACATAGGGATGCAGATCATCATCAGCCAGAAGGCTGCGGAGCAATGCTTCATCCGGCAATTGTTCATGCGACCAACGTATCACTTCAACACAATCTGTGTTCATCACAGCTATTTCCTTTTTTCATCGTTCGTATAAACTTATTCGTTGTTGATGAGTTCGTCAAGAACGCCTGGGGTTCGGTTTTAATTTTTTTTAAATTCTGCTGGCGGATCGCTCGGGCCAAATGATTTCGCATCAACGCTACTACGGCGTTCCAATCTGTGGCGCGAAAATCACCTTTGTCCCGGATGAGTTTATTTAATTTTGCCAGCAGATCAAAATCTCCGTCCCGCCAGTAGCCCATGGCCGCAAATTTGGCCATAGATACATAGGCAGGCGGCGCATAAAAATTAAAACCGGGCGGGCCGTCACGGCCGATGTAATGGCCCAGAAGGCGGCGCGGCGGTCCCAGTAACCCGCCGAAGTCTGCCAGTGGGTGTTTGGGTTCAATAAAGACGGGTTTCAA
Source organism: Desulfobacterales bacterium (assembly GCA_050053555.1). Lineage (GTDB taxonomy): Bacteria > Desulfobacterota > Desulfobacteria > Desulfobacterales > JAHEIW01 > JAHEIW01. The sequence continues at coordinate 3,619 of JASFTL010000157.1, read as the reverse complement.
CGATACCTCTTTGCCTCCGGTGTTGCGGCCATAGGCCACGTCAATGGCCCAGAATCGTGGTTTTTCCATTGGATCAATGAGATAGGCCACATCTGAAAAAAACGGCACCACCCGATGGCGTGACGGGATGCGGCTGTCATCATCCAAGTACAGTTCGTTGCTACGAAACGCTGCCACCAGCTGCAATCTGCGATCGCCAGGAAAGTCCACCGCCGCCAAAAAGGTTTGCTGATGATTGTGCTGGGCGAGCGTTAGCAGGCGAAAGTGGTTTTGTGAATCGAACGCTAAAATGGCAGCCACATGGATGTCCAAACGATGCCAGCGGTCCATTTCTCCGCCGCTGAGCCAGGCCCCCAGACGGCCCAACCAGCTGATCTCCTTGGCCAAACCGCTCCAGTCAAAGACCAGATTGTATTTAATGTACGTCCATTTTTCTTTTGGATCGGCCGGATTCTCATCCCAGAACGCCTGAATGTAAACCGGGGCCGGATTTTGAGGTTTAATTTCTGCCGCATCAAGGTAAAGGCCACATTGCTCCTTTTGATTGAGGGATGCAAGAAAGCGGGCGGACGGAGAGACCTTTAGTACTTTATGATCCGCTTTACGGATTAACTTTGATTTCAAGAGGTAATCTTCAAAATCAATCGGCTGCCAGCTTTGGGGGTGAACCCATAGGCGCGGCATGTATTGCCTTGCCAGTTCCTGGATATGACTCGGGATGGGATAGATGCGGTTTTCTTTGAAGTAAGCGTCTTTGGCCGGCGACACCCAGGCCACAAATTCGTCACATTCGGCTGCCAGGCTTTGCGCGCTTATTGAGATGACGATAATAATAACTGTCGTGTATAATTTCATTGTCAGTCTAAAAAAAAGTCGGGCAGCAGCTTGTCAGCATTGGCCGGGTCAACCGCATAGCGATCCAGGTCTGTGACACCGCGCTCGCGCAAAATTTGCTCGTCAATCAGCGTCTGTCCGGTGAGTTGACGACTTTCGGTAATTAGTATCTGATAGGCGGCCTCAGCCATGATCTCCGGCTTGCGGCAATTTTTAAAAAGTTCGCGATTACCGACTACAAATTCAATTGCCGCTGTCGCAATCGCCGTCTGGGGCCATAAGCAGTTGACCCCGATGCCATAAGGCTCGAATTCCGCGGCCATGCCCAAACTGAGCATTGTCATGCCGTATTTTGACAGGGTATAGGGTACATGGTTTTTTAGCCACTTAATGCTCAGGTTTAATGGGGGGGATAAACTTAAAATATGGGGATTCGCAGATGCCTTCAGAAACGGCAACGCGGCCTGTGCACATATAAAGACCGCCCGTGAATTGATATCTTGCATTAAGTCATAGCGTTTGATCGGCGTTTTTTCCACAGAGGTCAGGCTAATCGCACCGGCATTATTTATCAGGGCATCGATGCCGCCGTAATGATCAGCAGCAGCTTCTATCATGATCTCTACCTGTTTCTCCAGACGTACATCCAGCTTATACGGCAAGGCCTTTCCACCGGCGGCCTCTACTTCCTCAGCAACCGTATAAATGGTGCCCTTTAACTTAGGGTGCGGTTTGGCGGATTTGGCGGCTATCACGATATTGGCGCCGTCGCGAGCAAAGCGCAACGCCATGGCCCGTCCGATGCCCCGGCTGGCTCCGGTGATAATGATGGTTCTGTTTGCCAATTTTTCCATGACAATATTTTCTTTGGATAATTGAAATCTGCTAATTCATATTATTATATCTGCGCAGTATGCGTGTATTTGCGGTTAATTCTTCCGCTTGCGTTTTTCGGATCGATCCGCATAGATTCGGAAAAGCGGGTTGTCGTAAAAGCCCGGAATCCGGTAGATCTTCTGTCTCTCCGGGTGATGATCCAATTCCAGAACAAACCAGCGGTAATTCTCATGAACCTTGACCCACATGTGCCCGTTGGCGATACCAGCATAGGTTTCATATCCTGCAGATAATAAAAGGGACATCAATAACAAAGATAAGCTTTTGCAATCACCTCTTTTGTTTCTGATGGTTTCTTCAACCGACTGCCATGTGTGGGGATCTAAAATGTAATCGTATTCTTCGATGATATATTGATAGATGGCAACCAATCGGTCCGAGTATTCCGGATCAGAATATTTCTCCATATCAACAATGATCGTTGACACCGCTTCAGGCTTAATCAAATTCTGTACGACCGTACTTCCGTTTTCAGTATCCACCACAAATTCGTAGGCGATATATTCAGAAGCATATCTCGCATTTATTTGTGCCATATTTTGCTTTACAAATTGAGCATAACTGTTCAGATCCCATTTGAGTTTCGGCACGAGAGATTCTTCATGCATCTCTTTCTTGGGCAGGGCGGCGCAACCTGGAAAGACAAATAACAAAAGCGCTCCGATGATAAGGACCTTACGATTCATTTTATAGCGAGAAGAATGGATGGAGAATTATTATTCTGGGCCTTTTTTTACCTGGGCCAATCCTTCTATCAGGCTAAGCCCAACAAGGAGCAGGACCAGAGACCAGAGCAGGATTTGCCCGCGCAAGGATAGGTTCAAGTCGCCAAATAAAAGCCAGACGGCCAGGATAACTGCTCCGCACAAATTAATCGTGATGGCGCCAGCCAGGCCTAATCCGATGGGGCCATTTGATTTTCGATAGCATTCAATTAGCAAGGCCAGGCCAATTCCAAAAAGTACGCCCCCCAGAATGGATGGATAAAAAGAAGGGTCCACTGTTGGTAAGCCCAAAGCCTCGACCAACTTCAACGGAAACGCCATCAGCAATATCCCCAGGATGAGATTGATGGCGGCATCTGTCTTAAGTAGAGTAGGGCCTTTCATTACTTATCCGGAAATTCTATGGTGACGCTTTCGCCTTTCTGTTTGGCTTTCATCTTAACCTTGAGCCCGATGCTGTCTTCACGGATACCCAGAGCTAAAGCAGATTTGCCTTTGTTGCCCTCGATATGGGTGATTTCACGGACGGCCGCCATGATTTTTTCACCGATTTCCGCACCCGGTGAAGGCAGTTCGGATTCCCGGTATTTGGCGGTTACCTTTATGTCTCCGTTTGGTGATCGGGTTATGCTGACTTCTTTGGCGTTGTCGTTTACACCGTGCAAAGCGACCAGGGCGAGCCATTTTATCGCTGCTTCTTCCTTGTCGTCATCTCCTTTTATCTCGCTCATTTCTTTCAACGGGTCGGTTGTGGCATAACAATCACATAATTCCTGAACTTTGAGGTGCAGATTCCGCTTTTCTTTCATATTTTTGATCTCCTTGAAAAATGTTTGTATGTTATGGCTAAATTATACATTTTTTGCTGAAATTCAAGATGACTTCAGCCGTTAAAACGGTTCCGCAGATGACGTGAAATCAGAAGAGGATGATCGTCTGGCTTTGTCGAATATTTCCTGATAGGCAACCGCCAATATGCAAACCTGGATAGGGAATGTTAAAACAATACCGATACCAAAAGCAATTGCGCCGATACTGCCAATGATACTGGCAATTGTCGATAAGCCCCAAAACGGCCAGAAATTGGTTTTTACCGTATGGATACTTTCCCGGGAGGCCGGCCAGAAATTCATCTGTTTGTCTACGATTAGATATAGACCGAA
>JASFTL010000156.1:0-8158 GCA_050053555.1 Desulfobacterales bacterium | reverse complement strand
GAAGGTACCGGAAGAACAGCAACAAGTATATGTGGATCCTTATAAAAGCCAGCTCATTGTCAATTTGGCCAATCGATGGGTTGTCAATCTATTAGGTGGAATAGTTCAAGCTGTTGATGCGGATAAACTCCTTAGAAATGATTTGAAAGCAATATGGGACGATCGGGCCCTGAGACGGGCATTTGAGCTCTTTGGTGGTGTTCCGCAGTTGAGATTCATAGAAGCCAATTCCCATGTTACCAATGAGCTGAGGCACCGGCTCACTACAATGACTACCATTCCCGGATAAGAATGAAATATACAGAAATATTTTCAATTTTCTGCATATCAAAATATTGTTGAATACGATTGGAATGGAATCGATTTTGTCATGGATTGGATTCGCGAATCGATGAGGCTCCATCTGAAAGCCACTGAAAACAGGTTCGTATGACATTAACCCCGGTTTAATATCTCAACGACATGATCCCGATATTTACGACTCGCCGTGCTGGCAGCAACGATTTCGATCTCTGAAGGCGATGCCGCCCCTAAGCCGATTTCAGCGGCCCGGGCAATTTGTTCCTGCGCAAAAATTTTGGATTTCATGATTTGCGCGTTACTGCCCAGATATTTTAATATGGCCAGGCCAACCGCATCGATTGCCACGCGATCGGTGGCGGCAAGAAAGACATCGCCTTTGGCGCGCTTCCCGTCCATGGGCCCGCCATCCACAAAAGCGTCAATTCCGTCCAAAACGATCAGATCGGGTTTAAAGGGCGCATTTATTTCGGCGATCAGCTTGCGCTGGTGGGGTGATTGGTGGAGTTCGCTCATATAATGATAGCCATGCCGGCTTGTCGGCACCACGCCGACATGAAGTTTAAGTGACATCGTAAAGACACCCCCAAACTGGTGGGTCTTCAAACAGCAGGTCGAAACCAGGCATTCGGCCTCGAGGACGGGTCGCGCAACCCTGAATCCGTCCTGCCAATGCGATTCTTTGGGATTGACTTTCACCCAGTCTTTTTGGTCAAGATCATCGAAGTCGATAATTTTGACATCCAGGTTCTGCATGAGTTGCGGGATCCCTTTCTGCTCCATGACCGATTGCGTCGGCGGATAACTTCGCTCTCCAAGCCGAATCGATTTTGCGCCCATGTTCCAGATCGCTTCGACCAGGGCAACGAGTGTATCATTATGCGTTGATCCGGGCGCCCGATCGGCGGTATTGAAATTGGGTTTGATCAAAACATCTTTATTCTTCACCGGATTGATGCCCAGCGTTTTTATGGATAATGAAACGCCTGATTTTCGATCCTCGGTGTTTAAAAATGCCACACGACTTTTATGATTTGCCATAACCAGATCTCCATGCATGCCAAATAATAAAGCGCCACCGGCTGCGCCGGAATACTTTAAAAAATCCCGGCGGCTGATGTTGGCGGCCGGTTTTTTACTCCTGCTACTTTTACAAAATGTTTTCATTGTTAAGAAAATCGACGATAACTTCTGCCGTTGCACCCGGTTTTTCCATTGGAACGAAATGTCCGGTTTCTTCAAAACACCGTAAAGCAGCTCCCGGAACTTTTGCTTTGAATCTCCTGGCCGCCGAAGCCAGGAAAGTGTCAGACTTTGCACCGTACAAAACTAAAGCCGGCTTCCGCAGCTTAGGGACGTAGCGCCAAATATCATGCGGACATGCGGCAAAACATTTTGCCTCCCAGGCCGGTTGGCAGCATAAGCGGATGGTTCCGTTTCCGTTCTTTTCGGTGCCATCCTGAATATAGGCATCAAGAAACCCATCCTGCCAGGTTTGGAACACGGCCTTGCTCCGGTATGCTTCCAGGATGCTTGCATGATCAGGCCATACACGTCTTCGGCCGGCCGCCGTGGCAACAATGGGCACAAAGCGGGCAAGTCCGGTTAATTTAACCAAATACCACCACCACATCCAGGAAAAAGGCAGAATCGTGGGATCAATCAAAACAAGCGCACGAATCAACTCCGGCCTTTTGATCGCTAAAAGCAAACTGACGGTGGCCCCGCGGGAATGACCCATGGCGATGACCGGTCCTCCTAAATTTTCCACAAAGCGCTCTAAATCATCGACAAAAATATTCCAATTTTTTAGTTTTTGAGGATACGTCGGGGCCCGGGTCTTACCGTGCCCCCTGTCGTCCATGCCGATAACTTTCAGGTGTTGGGTAAGCCTTTCAGCCAGCGGAGAATAGGTCCCTGCACATAATCCGGTTGCATGCGAAAAATGGGCCAGAGGCCCGCTCCCGCCCCAGTCCACAAGGTGAAAGCTGCCGTCTGTTCCATGGAATGTATGATCTTTTCGAGACATTATCTTTTTGCCGTTGAGATATATTTTCCCAAAAATAGATTTTTAATTCTAATAAATATGTTTAAACGGGTTTCATAAGCGTTGGATCTTGTCCGATAGCAAGGCGATGAGGAGGAGAGGGAGCGCAGCGTACAGGTGGTACGTAAGCGAACCTCGACGACGCTTAACAAAGCTATCGGGCAAGAGATAATGTTTAGGAAACCCGTTTAAAGGCCGAGGAATTTGGCCGCAATTGCCTTCATGATTTCGTTGGTGCCCGCAAATATGGACATCACCCGCACATCGCGCCAGGCCTGGGCAATCCGGTTTTTTTCCAGAATTCCGAAACTGCCGCAAAAGTCCAGTGAGCGATCAGCAATGCGCTTGACCATATCCGTGGTCCAATATTTGGCCATGGAGGTTTCAACGACCACATTTTCACCTTCCATATGATCCATAATGAGCTTATCAACAAAGGTTCGACCCAATTTTACATCTGTGGTCATTTCGACCAGGCCAAATTGGACGGCCTGAGATTTCGTAAGGGGTTTTCCGGATAGGCGCGTATTTTGGCAATACTGCATGGTCCATTCCAAAATGCGCTCTGCAGCCGCAACCGCCCAGATAGCACAAACCAATCGTTCCTGCTGCAGTTTTTCCATGAGCATTAAAAACCCGTCGCCTTTTTTACCCAGGCGATTTGTTTTGGGGATGCGGCATTTGGAAAAAAAGAGTTCGGCAGTATCCTGGCTCCACAATCCCATTTTTTTCAAACGGCGCCCCTTCTCGAAACCCGGCGTTCCGGATTCAACCAGATAAAGCGAAATGGCCTGGTACGGATCTTCGACCTCGGAATCTCTGGCAGCGAGCACCACCAAATCGGCAATAATGCCGTTGGATATAAACGTTTTGGAGCCGTTGAGGACCACCTCATCTCCTTCTTCGACCGCGGACGTTGTTATACCGGCCAGATCACTACCGGCATCCGGCTCCGTCATGGCCACTGCTGATATGATGTCTCCGCAGACACAACCTGGCAAATACTTTTTCTTAAGCGTATCCGGCGCATATGAGGTAATGTAAGGAACCACAATATCACTGTGCAGCGACGCGACCAGACCATTTTGAGAAGTTTTTGAAGTCTCTTCGGTGACGATGACGGAATACAGAAAATCCCCTCCGATGCCTCCGTAATCGGGCGAAACTTCCGTACAAAGGAAGCCGGCCTGACCCATTTTTTGCCAGGCCTCTTTGGGGACAATTCCATCCTTTTCCCATTGATCCGCGTGGGGTGTCACTTCTTTTTCCAGAAAACGGCGCAGTCGTTTTCTGAATTTATGATGTTCCTCTGTATAAGGTAAAATCTCCATGCAATCAACTCACTTGGTTCGCGCGTTGGGAGCACTTTATTTGAGGAGCGCTTCGCTTTAGGAGTGTCCTGCAGGGCAGGACTTGAGGTCTATGGCTTTATGCCTCCATCCTCGATCCGCCTGAGGCGGAGCTCCTCAAGGCTCAAAGAGCCGCTCCTAAAGGCCCCCTATAGGCCACTCATTTCTTAGCACCGATCTTAAAAATAGTAGATCACGCTCAAGGGCGCGACGCGAACCGATTCAAAAACGGAGCATACACGTTAGTATTCGAGTATTTTGAATCGGTTTGCAACAAAGCCCTTGGGCGTTAGATGCATTTTTAAGATCGGTTCTATTTGAATTTGCCGATAATAGATATACTGCACACATTCATGGCCGGAAAACCGCCCAGATTATGCGTCAATCCATATCTGGGATTTTCAAGCTGACGCTCGCCGGCCCGGCCGTGAAACTGCAAATAAAGCTCATAAAGCATTCTGAGCCCGGACGCCCCGATGGGATGACCAAAACACTTCAGCCCGCCGTCCACCTGGCAGGGAATCTTACCGTCCCGGTCATAGAATCCATCCAGAACATCTTTATGTGCCTGTCCTCTTTCCGAAATATGAATGTCTTCCATGGTGATCAGTTCGGTAATCGAAAAACAATCATGGACTTCCATCATGTTGATTTCTTCCCGCGGTTTGGTAATGCCGGCTTCTTTGTAGGCCTCGGTGCTGCACTTGCTGGTAGTGATCAAGTGATCGCCGTCCCAGTCGTTATAGCCCATCTCCTCCCCGCTGCTCAAGGCCAGCTGAAGGGCTTTGACGGTCACAAAATCTTTTTTGCCCAGCTTTTTGGCCATTTCAGGGGTGGTCACAATCGCACAGGCAGCGCCGTCGCTAACGCCGCAGCAGTCAAACAGGCCCAGCGGGTGGGCGATAATCGGGGCCGCCATCACCTGTTCCTCGCTAACCGCTTTTCGAAGGTGTGCTTTGGGATTCAAGGCGCCGTTGGCATGGCTTTTGGCTGAGACATGCGCCATGGCGCGTTTGAGGTCCTGATCGCGTACGTTATGTTTAGCGGCATAGGCACTGGCCAGCTGGGCAAATGCGCCGGGAGCGGTCATATTCGGAAACCACTGCCAGGTAAGGCTTCCGGAATCCGACCCGGTGAAACTGGGCAAACCGCCATAGCCGGTATCTTTGAGCTTTTCAACACCCAGGGCCAGGCAAATATCGTAGGCTCCGGAAGCCACGGCATAGCAGGCGCCCCGAAAGGCTTCAGTGCCGGTGGCACAGTAATTTTCCACCCGGGTGACCGGAATCATGGGAAGACGAAGCGTCACCGACAAGGGCAGCGCACTTCGGCCCACATTGATGCTGTCAAAGCAGGTGCCCAGCCAGGCGGCGCCGATATCTTTTTTATCGATTCCAGCGTCTTCCAGGCATTCTTTAAAGGCTTCAACCATTAATTCTTCAGCGCCCACGTCCCAGCGCTCGCCAAAGCGGGTACATCCCATTCCAATGATGGCGACTTTGTCTTTAATTCCACTAGCCATAGCATCTTCCTTAAAAGTAGAGGTTGAATCGTAAATTAGTTTTTTTTTCAAAGGTTCAGCGTTCTGGGTTCCGGGTTGTCTTGAACCTCTGAACCTTGGAACCTCTGCTCGAGGAGCTTTTCAACCTATTTTGAAAAGCTTCTCGAGCAGTTGCGACTTCATGATATCGCCTTCGATTTTGAGCTTGCCGGCGGTGTAAGCCTGCATCGCCGGGAGGGTGCCGTCCATCATCGCCAGAAAATCAGTATCCGCCATCTTCAGCGTACAGGCCGGTTTGGCGTGAAGTCCGGATTCAATCGTACAGGAATTGTCTTTAATCACGCAATGCCAGTCGCCGCCGCCTGCCCCTGAGATGTTGAACTGAAACACGACATCGACACCGGCGGCTGCCTCGGCCTTAAAGGTTTTATTCATGTTTTCAAATATCCCGGCAACGCTGCTCTGTTCTTGCGTTGCGGTTGATTCTTCGGTCGGCTTCTGACCGGGAGGGGCGATCAGGGAGAAGATCGCGCTGTTGGCCTCTTTATGTTCCTGGGCCCCGTCCAAAGCGTTAATTTTTTGCCAATTCTCATGGATCTGCTCGGGGGTCGGCAGATTGTTTTGGTCTCCCAGTAGAACGGCCGGGCCGGTCAGGACCGCTGCGCGGTTAAAATACCCCATACCGCAATTAAAGATGTTGCCGCTTTCCTGACACGCTTCGCTGCAGAGAATCATCACAAGGGGAACCACAAATTCCGGTTTTGAACGCTCTAACAGATCCGGCGGCATCACATCCTCAGTCAGCCGCGAAGCGGCAATGGGCGCTATCGTATTGACGTGGATGTTGTACTTCATGCCTTCCAGCTTCAGGGTGTTCATCAGCCCGACCAAAGCCGTCTTGGCAGCGGAATAATTGGTTTGCCCGAAATTGCCGTATAAGCCTGCGGATGATGTCGTCATCACAATCCGTCCATAACCGTTTTCCTTCATGGCAGCCATCGCCGGACGGGTAACAAAATAAGCGCCGTTGAGGTGAACATCTAAAACCGCTTTCCAGTTTTTATGCTCCATGTTTAAAAAGCTTTTATCTCTAAGGATGCCGGCATTGTTGATCAATATGTCCACTCGACCGAAAGCATCCAATGCGGTTCGCACGATATTTTCGCCGCCTTCGTTAGTGGCCACATTATCGTAGTTGGCCACGGCTTCGCCGCCCGCACGTTTGATCTCTTTGACCACCTGATCAGCAGGATTTTTTGAGCCTTTGCCCGTACCGTCGCGGGCACCGCCCCGATCATTGACCACCACTCTGGCTCCGCGCCGGGCCAATTCCAGTGCGTATGCCCGGCCCAGACCGCCTCCGGCTCCGGTGACAATCGCCACTTGATCATCGAAACGGAGACCATCCTTTTTATCTGAAGCATCTGGAATCGGGACGGCCTTCCAGAAGTAGTTTACAAACCCGCGCTCTTTGTCCACAGCTTTGCGTTTAAACGCCATTTGCACCGGCAGCCCAACTTTGAGATCATCGAGTTCACAATCTGTAAAATCAGCCGCCAACCGGCCGCCGCCTTCAAATTGCACCATACCATAGATGGCCGGGGGGTCGACCGAGACCGAAAGCATATCGGCCGTAAAGGTTTTAACCCTGGCCGGCACATCGGCAAATTCATAATCCTCCTGGCTGTGGAAAGCGCCGCAGGCGGGATTCACACAAACGTCCATCTTCGGAAATTGAGGTGTTCCGCAGCGTTTGCATTTACCACCCACCAGACCTAGAATCATTTTATTTTTGCGCCATAAAACGGTAGTGGCGGTCTGCGTCGGTGCTTCGGCCCGAATCCCCATCTCCGTCTGAATCAGATCCCTGAACTTGAGCCACTTCAAATAATTGTTGATGGTTTTTTTATTCGCCAACGACCCGGCAACGCCGTTTCGTTCGGCCAGCTGGGTGATGTTTTCGGTCACTTCGAACAGCAGGGCATTGGCACCCTGGCCGAATCCAATCATCAGAATCCGATCACCTGGCCGGGCTTTTTCCAGGGCCGAAATAAACATCATAAATGGATGGGCCGTTCCGGTTTCACCGCAGACCTCATGCATATTGTCCACCAGTTTCTCGGAAGTTGCACCCAGCTGGGCGGCGATATTGCGGTGATCTCGTCTAAAGATACATGGATACACCAGTCGGTCGACATCGTCCATGGTGATGCCCAGTTTTTCAAATAGGCCATTGACCACCTCGGGAATGATGCGGCCGTATCCGGCATCTCTGGCCCAGCGCTCTTCCCACATATAATCGTACTTCTGATCGGCACCGCGGTAATGATCGACAAATTCATGGGCAACGGAATAAGATCCCTTGTATTCCGCAATAATATCCGAATCACCGACCATCAGAGCGGCCGCACCGTCACCGAACCACATTTCGTAGAAATAGGCGGCCTTGGTTTCGCGGCGATCGGCGGCCGTTACCAGGATACGATTTATCTCACCGCTTTTGACCGATTCCAGGGCGGTTACCATCGCGGTGGTCGAGGCTTTCTGGGACGAAGTATAATCCGCCGTAATCAGGTCATCTTTAAGATTGAGCGCCGCTGAAACGATGCCGGCATTTTGTCGATCGGCAAACGGCTGAGTTGTGGAGGCCAGATACAGGGCATCCAGTTCTTGCCGGTCCTGGCCGCGCAGGCAGTCGCGGGAGGCAGCCACCGCCATCGTAATGGCATCTTCATCCCAGTTACACATGGACCGCTCTCCCTGTGCCACCATCATCAGTGCGGGTGCAAACCAGCCCATGGCTTGAAAGATCGCCATACGCTCCAATCTCAACCTCGGAATATAGGCACCATAGGAAGTGATACCGATCATCTTTAAACTCCTTCTACAATTAAGGATAAAAAACACCAAGCTTCAGTCTCATAGGCTCAGCTTTCAGGGTACACAGACTTATTCGATTTG
>JASFTL010000155.1:0-8193 GCA_050053555.1 Desulfobacterales bacterium | reverse complement strand
GCCCGTCAAGGCCGCCCAGATCCACAAACACGCCGTATTCAGTAATATTTTTGACGACGCCATCCACAACCTTGCCTTCGGCAATCGTCGCCAGCGTTTCTGAGCGTTTTTGCTCCAGTTCTTTTTCCAGAATGGCGCGACGGGAAAGAACGATATTGCTGCGCTTGCGATTGTATTTCAGAATTTTAAAATCAAATTCTTTGCCGACCATCTCATCCAGATTTCGAATCGGCCGCAAATCCGCCTGTGAGCCGGGTAAAAACGCTGGAACGCCGATATCAACTGAAAATCCACCCTTGACCCGGTTGGAAATTGTTCCTTTGACAGTGCCTTCTTCATCATAAGAGGTCTTAATCGATTCCCAGATTTTTATGTTCGAAGCTTTATCCTTGGACAATAGGACGCGCTCATCTTCATCGTCCCACCATTCAACCATAACCTCGACGGGATCGCCCACTTTAGCTGTGATGTTGCCGTTTTCATCCAAAAATTCTTGAATCCGTACTTGTCCTTCAGATTTGTATCCTATATCGATCAGAACCTGATCTTTATCTATCGAAATAATCTTGCCGGTGACCACTTCTCCCTCGGCAAAGCGTTTAAAGCTTTCTTCATACATGTCCATGACGCTTTCCATACTGTTGCCCGAATCTTTAGGAATTTCTTTAGATGAGTCCTGCCGTGATTCCTGCGCCTTGACTTCATCCTTTTGCGGTTCACTTTCGGTTTTTAATTGATCAGCAGCCGTGTCATCAGCAGATTCAGTTGGCTTTTCATTTTGAGTTTCATCCTTGTTTGTTTCATCAACCATGGATAATTAGTCCCCCTTAGCCTATTTTATTGCACCCAGCTTGAGCCCTGGTACAACCTCCTACATTTAACAGAATCGTAAAAAAATGCAATCTTTTATTTAAATTTTACAAAATACACGGATGATCGCCTAATAGAATAAGAATAATTTCCATTTCTAAATTCCTTAACCTAATTTTTCAATGTACGACAGCATAATAGCAACCACTTGCTCAACAGATAAATCATCAGAATCAATTCGAATAGCATCATCAGCCGGTTTAAGCGGCGCCAGGTTGCGTGTGCTGTCATCTGTATCACGCTTTTTCATGTCTTGAGCAACCTCTTCCAGAGACTGGCTTGATTTAGATTCAAACTCTTGATACCTTCGCAGGGCTCGCGTTTTCGATGATGCATCTAAAAAAAATTTAACATCAGCTTCGGGAAAGACGATCGTTCCCATATCGCGGCCTTCAAAAACCGCTGCTTTTTTTTGGCCTATATCTCTCTGAACTTCAAGTAAATACTCTCTCACGATTGATTTAGCTGAAACGGCCGATGCCAGCATGCTAATTTCCGGAGAGCGTATATGCTCTGAAATGTCAGTTCCACCTGAATGCAACCGCCAATCCGTACCTTTCAAGTCAAAATCCAGTTGAATCTGATGACAAAGATGCTGCAACTCGTCTTCATTTTCCGGGTTGATTCCGCGACGCCTAACTTCATAAGCCACCCCGCGATAAAGCGCGCCGGTATCGACATAACGGTATCCCAGCCGGTCGGCGAGCGCTCGGCTCACGGTTGTTTTTCCGGCTCCGGCCGGCCCGTCGATGGTGATCAGAAGTTTCTTCATAGTTCCAAAGGTCAGAAGTCAGAAAACAGATCACAGATGACGAAGAACTACGAATTAGAGCAAGCAATATCCAATACCCGAAAGCAAAAATCTGTCATCTGATTGCTTTATTCTGGTTTATGCCTTCTGTCCTCTGATGCCTCAGACAACCTTCTCAAGTGCTTCTAAAAATCGAATATTTTCCTCATGTTTTCCAATATTTACCCGGATATACTCCGGATATCCGTAAGCTGTCATTGAACGAACGATAATCCCTTGTTTAAGAAGATTTTCAAAAACTTCATCCGCGCTTCTCCCATCTCCAACCCTGACCATATAAAAATTGGCCTGGGATCGAATATAAGCCAGATCCAGCTTTTCCAGAGCGCCATATATAAATTCAAGCTCGTCGTGAACCAGATCAACAGTCATCCGCAGGAATTCAGTGTCTTTAAGTGCTGCAGCCGCTGCTACCTGGGCAAGCGTATTAACATTAAACGGCTGTCTGATCCGGTGAACAATTTCGGCTAAAGCCGTCGGCATCACGCCGTAACCCACACGCAGCCCGGCTAAACCGAAAGCCTTTGAGAAGGTACGCAACCCCACAATTGCTTTATCGGTTTTCAAAAAGTCAAAACTGTTTGCGCATTTCGCTTCGCGGACAAATTCGATATAGGCTTCATCCAACACGATGACGATATGCGGCGGAATCTCTGCGATAAATTCTTCAAAATCATATCTTGATATAATGGTTCCGGTCGGATTGTGGGGAACATTTATAAAGATCATGCGGGTTTTCGGGCTTATCTTCTGTAACATGCCTGCCAGATCGGTATTAAACGAATTGAGGGGAACCCAGATCGGAATCGCACCGGAGGTAAGAATCGAAATTTCATAAAAAAGAAAGGACGGTTGCGGCAAAATAACCTCGTCACCAGGTCTCAACAAGACCCGCGCCAGCAAAGCGATGATATCGTCGGATCCGTTGCCTAAAACAATATTTTCCCGGGCGATGTTATTCTTTTCAGCAATCGCACGAATCAATTCGTAGCCATCGGCGTCCGGATACCGATGCAGTTTTGCGACTGTCCGGCGAATGGCTTCAACAGCCATCGGTGATGGTCCCAACGGGTTCTCATTGGATGCCAGCTTTATGGAATTATCGATCCCATATTCCCGCTGAACCTCCTCGATAGGCTTACCGGGGACATAGGGCTTAATCTTCGAAAAATAATGCGCAATGGCAAGTTTCATTTTTATTGAGTTTCATGTTGCGGGTTACGAGGAGCTACTCGAATCGATTTAGCTCGTCCTCGTAATCGTTCTCGACACCTTATCGAATAATGCCTTATCAATTTTCGTTTATCGGTTACAGGACGAGGACGATTTGAAGCAAACATATACGCACATTACGAAACCAGTGCCCGCATCGCATCATGCGCGACATACAATAGCCTCAGGCCATGGCGGCTTTTTTGCCCTCCTCAAGGGCCTTCATATTAAGCGGTATCAGCTTTTCTTTATTCGCAAATTTGGCCTTTACCGATTCACGCAGCAGTTCAAAATCAACCACCTGGCTGTGGCTGACAAATGCCGCCAGGGCTACAATATTGGCGACTTTAACATTTCCCAATTCCTTGGCAATTTCGATAATCGGAACTTTAACAATGTCCACATCATCCCGACCGGCATCAATCGAAATGATGGAACTGTTGATAAAGATCGTGCCGCCGGATTTTACGAAAGGAGCGAATTTTTCAAGAGAAGGCCGATTCATGGCCACCAGGTGCTTTGGGTTTCGAATAATCGGAGAGCCGATTGGCCGGTCGCTGATCACCACCGTACAATAAGCGGTTCCTCCCCGCATTTCCGGCCCGTAAGACGGAATCCAGACCACTTCATGGCCCTGTTGCATGGCCGCCTCAGCCATAATCTGGCCCATTAACATGATTCCCTGACCGCCGAATCCGGCAAATTGAATTTCGTTTTGCATTATGCCTCCTCTTCTTCAGGTGTTTTAAAAACGCCCAATGAATAATAAGAAAGCATTTTTTCTTCAGCCCACTTGATTGCATCCAGCGGCGTCATGCCCCAATTTGTCGGGCAGGTGCTGACCAGTTCGACAAAGCTAAAGCATGTATGTTCTATTTGAAAGGTAAAGGCCTTTTTAATGGCCTTTTTCGCCCTGTTGATATATTTCGGATTTAACAGCGTCTGGCGGGCAATATAGGCCGGTGTCTCAAGGGCTGCCAGCATCTCCGACATTTTTACAGGCATCCCTGTATCCAGAGTTTTGCGCCCAAATGGTGAGGTGGTGGTTCGCTGGCCCGGCATGGTTGTGGGCGCCATCTGACCGCCGGTCATGCCATATACCGCATTATTGATAAAGATAACCGTAAACTTTTCTCCACGATTGGCGGCATGCACAATCTCACTCATACCGATGCTTGCCAGATCCCCGTCACCCTGATAGGTAAATACAATCAGGTCCGGCCGAACACGTTTAATGCCAGTGGCCATCGCCGGTGCACGTCCATGGGCGGCTTCCTGAAAGTCGAATGTGAAGTAGTTATACATTAAAACAGCACACCCCACCGGTGCAACACCAACCGTTTTGCCGCGGATACCGAGTTCATCGATCACTTCGGCCACCAGCCGGTGAGCCACGCCGTGTGTGCAGCCCGGGCAATAGTGGGTAATCGTATCGGCCAAGGCCTCAGGTTTCTGAAATATTTTTCCCATTTATGTTCTCCTAATGTGTCAAATCAAGCTGGTAAGCTGATAAGTCAATGAGCTGGTAAACTCATCGGCTCAACAGCTTAAAAGCTTAATAACTTACCAGCTTATAGTGCATTACGATAAATTATTGATCGACCAACTTTTTTACTTCCTCCATAACCTCTTCCGGCGTGGGAACTTCACCGCCGCATTTGCCATACCAATGCACCGGTAGCTGTCCTGACACGCTGCGCTCGACATCTTCCACCATTTGCCCCATGCACATTTCCACACACAAGACCGCCCGGCAACCTGGCTTGCCGGCTGCATCGTATATGGCAGTCTTTGGAAAGGGAAACAATGTCTGGGGACGAATCATGCCGACTTCAAGGCCCTGCTCCTTCAAATTATCAATGGTGGTGCGGCATACACGGCTCATGGTACCGTAACTAACAATGAGGACGCTATAGGCTTCATCCACATTGTAAGCCTCATAGCGAACCTCTTCCCGTTCCATCTGATCATACTTGGCTTTTAATTTCAGATTGTGGGAGTTGAGCTCCTCGGGGTTTAGATAGAGCGTTTTTACCAGGTTGCGCTGCTGGCTGTTTCGAGTGTCCATCCCATTAGTTGCCCAATCGTCTTTGCTGGTGGGTTCGGCTTTGAGTGAATCCGGAAATTCCACCGGTTCCATCATCTGACCGATTAGCCCGTCACCCAGGATCATGACTGGGTTGCGGTATTTTTCGGCCAACAAAAATGCGCCCATCATCATCTCAACGGCTTCCTGAACACTGGCCGGTGCCATGACCAGAAGTTTATAATCTCCGTGCCCACCCCCTTTTACCGATTGCATGTAGTCAGCCTGGGAAGGAAGAATACCACCCAATCCCGGCCCACCGCGCATGATGTTGACAAACACCGCCGGGCACTGAGCCGCAGTGATGTAGCTGATGCCTTCGCTCATCAAACTGATACCGGGACTGGAGGAGGTGGTAAACACCCGTTCCCCGCTGGCGGCGGCACCGAAAATCATATAGGAGACCGCCACTTCGCTTTCACCTTGCAAAAACACACCGCCTGCTTCCGGCAACCGGCGGGACAGATATTCAGCTACTTCAGATTGCGGCGTGATAGGATAGGCAAAATAATTCAAACAGCCGGCCCGAATGGCAGCCTCTCCAATGGCTTCATTGCCTTTCATCAATACTTTCCCCATATATTCCTCCGATTCTTCCGATTGCTCCGATTATTTTTTTGCTGCCGCCTCGGCTTCAATTTCAGTGATGGTTATGGCAACATCCGGACACATCGTGCAGCAGAGTGCGCAAAAAATGCAATCTTGAGGACGCGCCTGATATGCCGGAAAATAGCCTTTGGTGTTCACGTCATTCGAAATCTCCAGGACATTTTTGGGGCATACGGTAACACACAACCCGCAGCCTTTACATCGATCCTTGTCAATTAGATGCTTAAACGCCATAAATCAGAATTCCTCCACTCAGTTTTATTACCAATTTTTACAAATTATATTAAACGACCTAAGCTATTTATATGCTGAACGAAATCAATAACTGCTCGTTTGCCCTCCCCATAATAGCGCCGGATGCTTTAAATCGCAACACTCATCCCGCGGGCCTCTATTTTTCAAATGGAAGCGCCTTTTTCCAAGGCGGAACCAGTTGTCTTTCGATCGGCAAAACCGGACAGGAAAATCGCTGCTTATCGATCACGGGCAGTAATTCCCGGGCAACCGTAATAAATTCAAGCGTCAAGCCGCTTTGTTCGGATAATCCGTTAACAAATTCATATCCCTCATAAATATCATCCGCTGAAGTTTCATCAATCAAATTGGCGTTGCCGATAATGCCATCGACAGCCAGCTTTGCGGCCTGCTCGATCTCTTTGCGGACTTTGAGACAGCCTTCATATGTTTCCGTAAAAGGCCTTAGCGGATTGACCACCTGCAAGACTCTTATGGGTCTGTTTTTTAAAGCATCTTCCAATGACGCCAGTATGGTAGCGCCAGCGTCGTCTCCTCCGACATCCAGCAGCGTTAACTCAGCAGGCTGGCGGATCAGCCCGGCAACAAGCGGACTTAATATTGGAAGGTCGGCTTGCAGGTATTGATCCGGCGGGAGCACAACCTCAATGCCCATTTCTGAAAGCGGCCCTTTGGCTTCACGCGTTCGAAAATACGGATTAACCAGATCAAGATCGGCAATGCGCACATCCACGCCGGCGCGCTTGCGATGCACCGCCAGATTAATGGATATTTCGGTCTTTCCGCTGCCGTAATTACCAACAACAACGACAATTCCTGTCAAATGAATTTCCACCAGTTGTCAATTCAATCGCTTAATTGAGTTTTAACTCAATTGGGCTTGGCGTTATAAAGTGGTTCCGATATGATGTAAAATGAGCAAAACATTCGAGCAACTCAACCAAAAATAGCCTGCATTTGTAAGAATTATTACCTGTGATGTCAAGCTTTTTCACTTTGGATACGGGCTGTGATATGATAATAGGAAAGTGGTTATAATGTAAGAATAATTGGGGCCTCACGCAAAGTCGCCCCGGTCGAATCTTCCGGGCCGACAGGGCAGGCAAAGCCGCCAAGAGTTCTTTGTTTGTTTAAACCATTATTCTTAGCGAGCTTAGCGGCCCACGCCCGCCATGCGAGCAAGGCGAGGCGGGCGGGTTTGCATGAGTATGAAATCAAGCAACTTTGAATTCACCTCTAAAAAAGGAACGCGCTTTGGCAAAGGTACGTACGGGCCTCGAAAGATTTTTAGAATCACCACCAAAATGGATTGCGGGCAACCGCATGGGACTCTTATGTAATCCGGCTTCAGTAGACCGGATGCTCAATCATGCCCGTTTGCTGATCGATCGCCGCTTCCCGCGCAAACTGACCGCACTGTATTCCCCCCAGCATGGATTTTTCGCAGAAAAGCAGGATAACATGATTGAATCCGGTAATATGACTGATCCGGTACTGCACGTTCCAATTTACAGCCTATACGGAGAAACTCGAATCCCCACCAAAGAAATGCTTGACCCCATTGATGTGATGATCGTCGATCTCCAAGATGTCGGCACCCGGGTCTACACCTTTATGTCGACGCTCTCCCATTGCCTTGAAGCCGCCAAAACGTTTCATAAAAAGGTATTGATTCTCGACCGTCCCAATCCAATTAATGGCTTGACGATAGAAGGCAACTGCTTGAATTCAGATTGGCGTTCATTTGTCGGGCGCTATCCTCTGCCCATGCGGCATGGTTTAACCATGGGTGAATTGGCCAGATTATTTAATGAACACTTTGACATCGGCTGTGAGCTTGACGTCATCTCGATGAAGGGCTGGCAGCGATCCATGTTTTTCCAGCAGACAGGACTTCCGTGGGTTGCACCGTCGCCGAATCTTCCCAGTCCAGTATCGACCATGGTTTATCCAGGACAGGTTATATGGGAAGGCACCAATGTTTCTGAAGGTCGCGGGACGACCCTGCCCTTTGAGCTTTTTGGTGCCCCTTATCTGGATCCGAATCGAGTTCTTTCCGCTCTTGATACAAAATCAGTGCCCGGCATTATCCTCAGGCCGGCAGCATTTGAACCGACAGCAAACAAATGGCAAGCTCAACTATGCCATGGATTTCAGATTCATGTTACGCAGCCGGAAACATACAGGCCGTATGAGACCAGCCTGCGGCTGCTTCGTACGATCATCAAACATTATAAAAACGACTTCAAATGGACACAACCGCCCTATGAATATGAAACCAGGCAACTTCCGATCGATCTGATTATCGGGGACGGCAACATTCGTGCCAGTCTTGAAAATATGGTACCCA
>JASFTL010000154.1:0-8196 GCA_050053555.1 Desulfobacterales bacterium | reverse complement strand
CATAAACCTCGTCCAGGGCGCCGTCGAGGGCTTTACGATCACGTTTGATGATCCAGCCCCCCAGCTCCAGGTTTTCCTCCACGGTCATTTCCGGAAAAACGCTGTGCCCTTGAATAAGATGGGCAATCCCCTGACCCAGCATCTGGTCGGGCTTGAGCCCCTTAATCGATTGTCCGTGGTGAAGCACATCCCCCTCGCTGGGATGCAGATAACCGTAAATGGTCTTGAGAAGGGTTGACTTGCCCGCTCCGTTGGGGCCGATAATGCCCGTCAGCGCCCCTTCTTTGGCCACGACATTGACATCCTTCAGAATGGGAACCTCTTTTACGTAACCCGAAGTTAGCTTTTTGACTTCTAGCGACATGATCAGTGCCCCAGGTAAGCGTCTATGACTGCCGGTTCATGACGAACTTTTTCCGATTCCCCTTCGGCAATTGTCGTTCCGGCTGAAAGCACCGTAAGATTTTTACACAGTTTCATCACCGAGGGAATGTCATGGCTGATTAAAAGAAATGTTTTTCCCTGGGTTCGGTTTAGCTCAAAGGTGATCTCGATCAAGCGCTCGATCAATCCCGGATTGACGCCGGCAAAGGGCTCATCCAGCAGAATGACCTCCGGGTCTGCCATCATCGTGCGCATAAACTCCAGGAGCTTTTTTTGTCCGCCGGAGATTTCCACGGCCAATTGATCCCTTAAAGGAGTGAGTCCTGCCATTTCCAGAAGCTCCGAGGCTCGCTTCACACCTTTGGTTTTCGATACCCGCTTGGGGATCAGGGGAACCATCATGTTCTCCATGAGGGTCATCTCATTGAAGACCCGGGCGACCTGAAAGGTTCGGCCAATTCCCATGGCAGCGATTTGATTGGGTTTGGCACCGGTGATCTTGCGGTCTTTGAAGATAACATCGCCCTCGTCGGGCGTATAGACACCATTGATGACATTGAACATGGTGGTCTTACCGGCCCCGTTGGGTCCGATAACCCCGTGTATTTTACCCTTCTCTACTTTCAGAGAGACACCGGCTAGGGCCGGGATACCGCCAAAATATTTATGGACCTGATCGACTTCCAGAAATTCCATCTTTGATCCTTAAAAATCTGCAAGCCCCCCGCAGGGAGCTTGCAGATCCCAAAAAATTTCAATCATTTGCGTCGAGATGATTGACGCGCAGGGTCTAGACCCAAGGTGGGGCCTTGAACTCGCCCTCCGCCAGATCGAGTGGCCAGAGGATCTTGGGTTTGCCGTTGAACATCTGGACCATCGGGAAGAAGAAGCCCTCCATAAAATTGCCCGTGCGGACATCATTTCTGGAAAGTTGATGCAGGGTTCCCTCCTCAGAGAAGTCTTTCCAGAAGTCGTTGTAAGTGGCAAAGTCATACATCTGCCAGACACCCTTGTGTTTGACCTTCTCTCGGAGATGCTCTACCAGCGGTTCGAATTTGAGGGTTCCGGCATCGTTGAGGGCTTTGATGGCCAGGCGGGTATGGTCATAGGGTTGGCCAGATGGTGCGATGCCGGCATCGATGCCATATTTGGCCTTAAAGCGTTTCATCCAATCTTTCTGTTCCTGGGAAATGGGATAGGGAGAGTCCATACAAAGCGCAAAATCGGAAGCCTTTCCGGTGTTTTGATACCATTCCCCGGTCCAGGTCAGTCCATGTGCCAGCAACAGCGCCTTGAGCCCCATGGCGTTGACCTGTTTGACAAAATTGTACATGGGCACACCACCGGTCTGGGTGGATGCCACCACCGAGACGTTGGCGGCTTTGTATTTGGTGATGATGGGGGTGAATTCGGTCTGATCAATAGCATTCACATCATAGGGCATGACGTCAAAGCCCGCGGTTCGCAGACTGACCATCAATGCTTCACCCCATCCGCGGCCAAAATCGGTGTCCTCAACGATAACGGCCGCCTTCTTGTTCGCCGGCTTCCACAGGCCTTTTTTCATGAAATGCAAAAGCGGCGGACCATAGAGTCCCGCAAAGACGGGCGGAGATGCCCAACCCTTGAACCATCCCTTGTATTTTTCGGGATTATCGTTAATCTTGAAGTTGATATACTGGGATTCGCCCTGATGGCCGATGTGAACAATCTTGAGGGCAGATTCGGCATCCATGCAGGCCATGGCCACCGAGGAATGCCAACCGGTCACCATCAATTGTACCCCGCGATTAACCGCGTCTGTGACGGCTTTGACCGCTTTTTCAGGGCTCGATTGGCTGTCCACCCAGACCGGTTCGACTTCCAAAGTTTGCCCGTCGACCTTTACGGGGATCTCCCCGGCCGCCTTGGCTTCTTCCAAGGCCATCTGAATGCCTCTTTTGAACTGATCCCCGGTCCGGCTGGCAGGCCCGGTATAGGGAGCCATAAAGCCAATCTTTAGATTTGTTGCCGCATGCGCTTTTTTGGGAAAACCGATGGATAGGGCACTTCCGACGGCAGCGGCCATCCCTGCGGTTTTCATGAAGTCACGACGTGAAATTCCCTTGTCTTTAATTTCTTCGGTCATTGCATTCCTCCTTTCGGCTAAAGGGTCTTTAAAAAATTAAACCCGAATTACATTTCCCCTATAGAATACCTCCTTTACGGTGAGAGAGTGCCAGCGTGTAAACTTACCTAATTAAACTTATCAAGTATTGTCAACGATTTTTATAGGAATATGTCTTGAACAAAGACAGTGCCGATCTGCTTCGGTTTTCGGTAAACCATCGACAGGCGCAACATGCCGGTGAATTTATGAATATTTTTTGATAATTTGATCGTCAATACAAACAAAATAAGGTGTCTGAGCGCTTTTCCCGCGATCTCATCATGCGGCAGGCAAGGCCGGCTTCAATCGCTGTTGGTGGGCCCCAAGGGGTGCCGACCGCATGCGGTCTGCAACAATGTATCCCCAAAATCCACAAACGGCAGCAAGCTCGCTAAAATTCACTCCGGGGCAGCCCCCGGAGGACCGAATCCCACGGCTGCGATCGTCATCGCTGCCTGTTTCGGGTCAAACTAGTGTTATCTCCCATAAAAATGTTACAAAAGTCGAGTGGCATATTTTTGTATAGCTGAGTTCTTTAAACAACACAATGTCTGTGGTTTCAGGTGTCAGTGTTCAGGTGTCAGCATTTTGGCCGCTGGCTTCTATCTTGCGGCTGATTGCCAGTCGCCAGGGGCCTGACACCTGACACCCGAAACCTGAAACCGATTTATCCCTGACACCTAAAAAACGACGAATTCACATGGATAAAATCAAGATGATT
Organism: Desulfobacterales bacterium; assembly: GCA_050053555.1. Taxonomy (GTDB): domain Bacteria; phylum Desulfobacterota; class Desulfobacteria; order Desulfobacterales; family JAHEIW01; genus JAHEIW01. The sequence continues at coordinate 4,942 of JASFTL010000154.1, read as the reverse complement.
CTTATCTTGACGCTGGTGGTAGAGGGTGGTATCGATTTTTCTTTGTAAATGAGGAGAAGCGCTTATGAAAATCAAAGATCTAAAAAGTACCATTATTTCGATTCCCTTTGCGAAGCCAACTTTTTGGCCATATGGTCGCTGGGACGGAATGACGGTGGTGGTTATCGAGATCGAAACCGACCGGGGCATAATTGGTTTGGGAGAAAGTATTTGCATTCAGAATTCGGCCGAGGCTGTTAAACTATTTATTGACGCCACCAAACCCTATCTTCTGGATCAGGATCCTTTCGATGCGGAACGAATTGGAAAACGCATAGAGGGCTTGGGCGGTTGGACCTTCGGCCGTCATTTTGCCGGATACGCACTGGCCGGCATTGATATGGCGCTGTGGGATATTATCGGTAAGGCGTGTAACCAGCCGCTTTATAAATTATTGGGCGGTAAAATGCAATTTGAGGGCGCCTTTTTGCGAGTACCGGAGGGTCCGGGTCTTGGAGTAGAGCTCGATCAAGAAAAGATGTCCAAGTACCATCAGTTGTATCGAGAGTCAGGCATGTTTTCGGTTTTCGGCCTGACCCCCGAAGAGTTGCGCTCAGCGCCGCCGCCTCTTTTCCCAAGCTATTGATTAGAACTGGTTTCAAAACCCCTTCTATATGTTTCCAACATGTCATACTCGGTCATCCACAATTAGGAAGAAATGGTAAGCGACACAGAGAAAATCATACGATACCTGAAAGATCTACCGCCGGCTCTCTTGGGCGTTCAAAACAGCGATTCGGTCGAAATTCTGGAAATGACACCCGGCTCTTACAATCTGAATTACCATGTCAAAGTGGATCAAAAGGAATTCATCTTTCGCATCAATATCGAGCCCCAAAGCGGCCTTGCCAACCAAATCGAGTATGAATTCAGGGTGTTGAAATTCCTTGAAAAGCATCAAATAGCGCCCAAGACTTACCATTTTGACACCAGCCGGCAAAATTTTGATTTTGGAATCCTGATCGAGGAATATTTGGCAGGTCCTCATTTGGTTTTAGAAACAGAAGACGTTTCAAAGGTCGTTGATTTGTTGGCTCGGCTGCATGCCATTGATCCGGTGGGAACGTCATTCGTGGTATGGCAGGATCCGCTGGCAGATACACTTGAGCTGGCGCGCAATGACTTGAATTTATATAAATCCAAAAAAGCAGCCAGCAAGAAAATGATCAAATTGGCGAACAACTTATTGGCGATCGGTGAGGCGGCAGTGCGCAACCACCGGCATCTGTATCATCCTGACAGTTTGAATCATACCGATGTGGGATGTGACAATTTTATCAAAACGGCGGAGGGTCTAAAACTGATCGACTGGGAAAAACCTCGCGTGGATGATTGTACTTATGATATGTGTTGTTTTCTTTCAGAACCTGTCGAGATGTGGTGCTCTCAGAAAATTCTGAATTCAGCGGAACGGGCGAACGTTTTAAATGACTACGCCCGCCTGAGAGGCAAGAATGCAGAGCGTTTTGTGCAAAAAGTCAAAATTAGAGAACCCTTAATCTCCCTGCATTGGATCCTTTGGGGGGCAACCAAGCTTTGCGATCTAAAAGATCACCACACAGCCCCCAGCCTCTTAGCGGCCCATCAAGAAAAGGCGGCTCGATTCGAGCGAATTGCCGATGCAAAGAACATCGAAAAGCTTCTGGACTTTTGGCGGGTTTAAATTAAGAGCACGCCATTTTAAATCAAAAAAGATACGACCCCAATTCAGTTAAAAATCAATTGGGCGTTATCTGTTATTCGTTATAACCATTAACGCCGAATTGAGCGTCTATCGCTCAATTCGGGTATAGAGGAGGCATAAATGGCAAGATCGACCATCATGGTAATCGGAATCGGAGATCTGGGAGGTCATGTTCTTGAACTGCTCGTTCGAGCACCGGGATCTCGGCGCATCATTACGGCTGACGTCAACGAAGACTGGGCGTATCGCAAGACGAATATTGCGGCGTTTGGGGCCGCCCAGTTGGGCCATTACCCGGAAATGCAATTTGTAAAAGTCGATCTGTACAACATTGACCGCACATCAGAGCTCATCGCTAAATATCAACCGGATATCATCTACAGCGCGGTGTCGCTTCAATCCTGGTGGGTCATCAATACCTTACCCAAAGAGGTGTTTGAAAAATTAGACATGGCCCGTTTTGGCCCATGGCTGCCCATGCACCTGACGCTGATCTATAAGCTGATGCAGGCTGTCAAACAAACCGGATTGGATATCAAGGTTATCAATTCGGCTTTTCCGGATGCAACTCATCCGGTTCTTGACAAGGTCGGTCTGGCCCCCACCATCGGCATCGGTAATGTCGCCAATCCGGTACCCGCCATTAGAGGTTCGATTGCTTATCGATTGGCAAGGCCCATGAAGGATGTTACGGTTTTCCTTTTTGCCCAGCATTATGTCAGCCATTACTTGCCGCGATTCGGCACCGCAGGAGGCGCACCTTACTATTTAAAAGCGATGGTAGATGGTGAAGACATAACCCCGGAAGTAAACATTCAAGAAGTGTTTGCCGATATCCCGACTCGATTTCGCCGTCCGGGCGGCAGGGACGGGCAAATTCTAACCGCCTCCTCGGCCGCGGCCATCATTTTGGCTGTGGCAGATGATACCGGTGAGTTTACACATGCCCCGGGTCCTGCGGGCTTGCCGGGAGGATATCCGGTGCGAGTTGACCGCAACGGAGGACAAGTCGTTCTGCCGAAAGGATTAACGCTTGAACAGGCGGTTGATATCAACGCAGAGGGACAGCGGTATGACGGTATCGATGAGATCGATCAAAATGGAAACGTGCGCTATACCGAAAAATCGGCGGCCATTATCAAAAAAATGCTGGGGTATGAATGCAAAGCGATGAAGCTGGAAGAGTCCGAAGCGCAAGCGAAAGAGCTGGGACGCAGATTCAAGGAATTTGCCGAAAAACACACATAATCCCCGCAAGCGCACTTGGTGGCTTGAATAAAAAAACTTCACCAAAAATGTTGATTTAGCAGACATTTAATATAATTCAAAGCGCTTATATAAACGATATATGAATAATTCCGATCCGATTATCAAAGAAACCATCGCCCTGGCAGAAAAATGGCTGGACCGGGCCAATCAATTGATGCAACCGCCGGAAAAAAAGCGGTACAATCAACTGGCTCGCCTGCTGGCCAATCCAGAAGATAAAATTCTGCTCACCAAGCTGATCGATCAAAGTTTTCGATCAACCAATCCACGTCGTGTTGCCGATCAAATCCGTTACCTGCTTTCCGAATATGGCATCCCCGTATTTTTTTCACCCCTCGAACGCTTGCTGATGCAAATTGCTAACTATGCCGCACGATTTTTTCCAGCTTTCACCGTGCCGAAAGTAATCGCAAAAATGCGCACGGACAGCAGCCATGCGATCATCGCCGGTGAGGCCGACGCTTTGCGGAGGTACCTGCTAGAAAGAAAAACGCAAGCAGTGCGCGTCAATATCAACCATCTAGGAGAAGCGGTTTTGGGAGAAGAAGAAGCTCGCAAACAGCTGCATCATTACCTGCGTGATCTGAAAAACCCGAACATTGAATATATCTCAGTCAAAATATCAACCATCTTCTCCCAGGTTCATCCGCTGGCATTTGACCATTCGGTAAACGTCATCAGCGAGCGGCTTGCCGAACTATACCGCTCGGCTGCAAAACGTCAGTTTACAAGGACAGACGGCAGCCGGGTTCCCAAATTTGTGAACCTCGATATGGAATCCTACCGGGATCTGGAAATTACAGCCATGGCCTTTACGAGAACCTTAGACCGGCCTGAGTTTAAACAGTATTCAGCCGGAATGGCTTTGCAGGCTTATCTGCCGGATTCGTACGGCATGCTGCAAGAAATCACCAACTGGGCCCGCAAGCGGGTGGATGCCGGCGGAAGCCCGATTAAAATCCGCATCGTCAAAGGCGCCAATATGGAAATGGAAAAAGTCGAAGCCGCCATTTTCGACTGGCCCCTGGCTCCCTATGACAGCAAGCTGTCGACGGATGCCAATTACAAACGCATGATCGATTTCGGCATGCAGCCCGAAAATATTCGGGCGGTGCGCCTGGGAATTGCCTCACATAATCTATTTGAACTGGCCTATGCCTATCTGACCGCTAAAAATAACAAGGTGTTACCCTATTTTTCCTTTGAGATGTTGGAAGGCATGGCCGATCATGTGCGCCGGGCCATCCAGGAAACCGGCCAGGAAGTCGTCCTGTATGCACCGGTTGCCACCGAGGCGCAGTTCATTAATGCCATTGCCTATCTGATTCGCCGCCTGGATGAAAATTCCGGGCAACGAAATTTTTTGCGCCATCTCGGTCATCTGCACACCGATTCCCGCAGCTGGCAAATTCTGGCCGGCCAATTTGTTGATTCCGTGCACCACAAACACGATGCCGGCCAGGTACCTCATCGCAAACAAAACCGGCTCAACGAGACCTTTGCATCCCAAAAAGAATCCGATTTTTCCTCGGAATTTAAAAACGAACCCAATACCGACTGGTCCCTGCCCGCCAACCGAAAATGGGCAGAACACATCCGCCAAAGATGGAAAAAACATCCCGAAGACTCCCCCTGCGACATCCCGCTGGTCATCGGCGCTGAAGAAATTTTTGCAGACCGAGAGATTAAGGAATGCAGGGATCCGTCCCGAATCGATGCGAATGTTATCGTGGCCCGATTTGCCCGGGGAAACGCTGCCGACGTGGATCGGGCCGCAGCCGCCGCTAAAACCGATCCGGATGGATGGCGGGATAAGAATTTTAAGGATCGCCATCACGTCCTTTCGAAAGTCGCCATGGAGATTCGCAAAGCCCGCGGCGATTTGATCGGGGCGGCAGCCGCCAATACCGGAAAAGTATTTACCGAATCCGATGTCGAAGTTTCCGAAGC
>JASFTL010000153.1:0-8202 GCA_050053555.1 Desulfobacterales bacterium | reverse complement strand
GACTATAAATTTTGTTGTATCGATATGTATGGGCTCCTTGAAATAATCTGAGTCCATAACGAAACCATTTAATTCACCGACAAACGCAAATTCCCAGGACTCGGAACGTCCCTCGGGGCTTTTTAAATCCAAGCCGGTGAGGGCTAGTTTTCCGCTTGTAGCGGTAAAGCCTTCGAACATTTTTTCCAGGGAGTTAAACCAGATCAGCCATGGATAGAACTCCGCAATTTGGACGTCTGCGGCATTGGCTTTAAACGCATATGATAAAGCGTTGCCCCATTTCAATCTCAAGGCAAGCCGGGAAATCGTCGAGGTGCCAAAGCTGGCTGCGCTGTCTTGCAGTTCGAATTGAGTCCCCTGCCACACGAGTTGGCCGCTGGAAACATTGACACTGGTGGGAAAAGTCGGCGAGCGGATTTCCCAATTTTCAATGCTGCCGGTGAGGTTCAATTCTTCCATTGCGTTTCCAGTGATCGGTCCCTTAAAGGCCAGATTTTCAAAAGCCAGGCTGCCGGTTAACGGCGGGATGTCGTTTATGCTGTTTTTTAATTCTTTAAAGGACTGAAGCCAGGGATAAACCTCTTCCAGAAAAACAACGGTTTTTGCCGAATGAGCGGCCAATATTGCTATCTGGCCCCATTTGAGCCGGGCTGAAAGATCTGAAAAGGATGATCTGCCGACATTGGCGTTCAGATTTTTTATGGAAATCTGATCCCCCTCACAGGTGAAACGACCCTTGACGACGCTTAACTTGCCGGGCAGTAACGCCGAACTCATGGAAAGCTTTTGGATATCACCATTGGATTGAATCCGCCATTTGTCCGGTTCTGAGAGAGGACCGCTTAAATCTAATTTTTTTAAACGGATCGTACCGTTAACAGCGTTTATCTTTCTGAGCTGATGCTTGAACTTTTTTTCCGCTGACAGCCAGGAATATAATTGGGCCAAATCAATTGTGGCTGATTGTGAAGAAATTTCAAAAAAAGAGGCCTTTTCCCATCCAAACCTGGAAGACAGCCGGGATAGGCTTGATTTTCCGATCATCGCATTTAAATTGGTCAAGGCAATACGTGAACCATCCAAAGACAGATTGCCCCCGTCAATTTTTATCGGGTAGGGTATTCTTTCGTAGGCGGCATCAAGATGGATGTCAGAAGCCATTATTTTGACATTGATGTCTTCGGTATCCTCACCAAGGACAAGCATACCGACAGCGCTGCCCTCAAATTTAGGAAAAAGCGCCAGTTCCATTTTCAGTTCATCATTGTCGATTAAACGTGTGAGCACAGAGGGAAGTTGCGACAAATCCGCCTGGATGAGCCCTTCGATATGAAATGGTTTCGTATCTTCTGTGAGCGCGATGGCCACTTTTCCCTTTTTGGCTAATGAATTTCCCATTCGCGCTTCAATATTTTCGCCCTCCAGGATGCCATTTACAATTTTTGCATCTCCGGTGACCTCCTCTAGATTTAATTGACCGTCTGGAATAAAAATCTTGCCGCCAACCATGCGTCCCTGAATCACAAAATTGTTTCCATCAGCCAATCCGGCCAGGCTCGGCCCCTGGGCCTTCAGCGTCATGCGCTGGAATACGCCGCTCTGCAGTATTTCAAAAACGTCGTCAACCATACCGGTATTTTCGGTTAATGCCCGGGCGATCCGTTGGGTGGTCTGAACATCGATCTGCCTGCCTTCCATTTCGAGCTGAATGTCCGCCTGCGCGGGGTCGGCATACAGCTGCCCCGACAGGCTGAGGCGAGGATCTTTTAAATCCAGCTGCGAAACGGACAGGGTGACGACTTTGTTGTTGAGCTGGTATTCGCTTTGAAAGCTGGCATCGGTGAGTTTCAGATCTTTTTTGCCCTTGCGTAAATTTAAATAAGGTATGGATCCGTTTATGTTGGCCTTTAGACGTTCGGGACCATCCGTTTGAAAATTCAGCGTTAAATTGGCTCGGGCATTTGTCATCTTCAGGTCGGATTGGGGGAAAAAAGCGTCGACTAAGGCATGTGGTCTGAGATGGTTGATCCTAATCTGGCTTAGAATCTGAAACCCGGGCTCCTCATATTGGCCCGTCATCGCCAAACTCTCCCAAAAGTTGGATTGGCACTTGAAGTCAAATTCAAACTTGTCTGCTTTTTTCTTTATATGCCCATTTACGCCTTGAAGACCTAAAATACGCGTGTTTCCTTCAAAAAAGCGGATGTTCCCGTTCCGGATGCGCAGGACAATGGGGGGTATCTTTAATTCCGGCAGGGAACGGATGGTTGAAATCAGCTGGTCTCGCAGGGTATCAGCTGAGACCGAGTCCAGGGCATTCCGTTGATTATCTGACGATTCCGGGAATCGAACGCTGATCTTCGGGGAGCGTGATCTGAGCATTCCAATTCGAAGATCCCCGGTGAAAAGGGGCAGGATTTTTGGATAAATGTCGAGGGATTCCAGTGTGCCGTCGACATGCTCGGAAATGTTAAATTTGACTTCGGATATAACAACGCGCGGATGTGGAAAAAGAACCAGATTAAGATACTCATATTCAATCTGACCCCCGATTTCCCTGGCGTATTGACTTTTGATTTTTTGCTTTACCGTATCCAGGTTAATCAGCTGGGGTGTAACGACCAGAAGAATAATCAACACGCACAAGAAAATTCCGGCAAGGCTAATAAGTGAATAGAGTATTTTTCGGCGTTTACGCATCAGAAACCTGTCGATTAAACGTACCCAAAACCATCAATAACTTTGAGGATTTTACATCGGCATTCCAAAATAGAGTGCTCTCTAATTAATGTATCACAGAGAACACGCAGAACACAGGGATTTATTCAAATTTCTTATCGGGTTATAGACACTATTTCTTGAACGAATTCAGTTAAGGCGGTGCAATTTGTACCGCTTTTCATATTAATGTTCCAGATGACGGAATTGCGGCATAAGTGGTTGTAGAAAAAAACGTTTGAATACCGGAACGTTTTTTTGACATTCACTGTAAATGGAGTGCGGTGATCAATCGATTGGACCGTCCTGACACTTCACAAAAGTTTGATCGCATGGTGGCATATCACATCTTAAAATAGAAGGCAAAAACGTTATAGAAAAGCCTCCACGCAAAAAGCAGCTGGAATTCTACGGGGAGGCAGCAGTATTTTCAGTCCACGATGGATGGCTTTAGGCTTTCGAGTCACTGGGTAAACCCGAGCACCCCCAGCGACGCTGAATCGATTTGCACTGAAATATCTGATAGGTGGCACGTAATCCGACAGTGCCGTAAATGATTCGGCCGACACATATATTTATTGCAGAATTGACCCAAAAATTATAAAAGGGCATTTTGAGGGAGAATGCGCCATGAAAGCTATGGTGTTAGACCAGCTGACCGCAATCGCTGACAACGAAAATCCCCTGACACTGGTGGATATGCGGGACCCCGTCCCGCAAGACTGCGAGGTGCTGATAAAAGTATCCGTTTGCGGGGTGTGCCACACCGAACTGGATGAAATTGAAGGCCGCACCCCCCCGCCTAAATTACCGGTGATTTTGGGTCATCAAGTTATCGGCCGGGTGGTCGGCAGTGGAGGCGGAGCTAAAAAATTCAGCAAAGGTGACCGGGTCGGCGTTGCCTGGATACACTCAACCTGCGGACGCTGTCACCTCTGTAAAAGCGGGGCTGAAAACCTATGCCAACAATTCCAGGCCACCGGCCGGGATGTTCATGGCGGATATGCTGAATATACGACAGTGTCTGAAGATTTTGCCTATCGAATCCCGGAGGCCTTCACCGATACGCAGGCGGCACCGCTCTTGTGCGCTGGTGCTATTGGTTATCGGTCGATGCGGCTCAGCGGGGTTGAAAACAATCAGGCTCTGGGTTTAACCGGTTTTGGTGCATCCGCTCATCTTGTATTACAGATGGTTCGCCATAAATACCCGAATACAAGAGTTTTTGTGTTTGCCAGAAGCAAAAAGGAAAGAGATTTCGCGCGCCAGCTGGGTGCCATCTGGGCGGGAGATACGGGCGCTGAAGCCCCTGAAAAACTGGATGGGATCATTGATACCACACCGGCATGGCAACCCGTTGTAAAGGCCCTGGCATGTTTAAAGCCGGGAGGCAGACTCGTCATTAATGCGATTCGCAAGGAGGAAAAAGATAAAAAAGTCTTATTAAATCTGGACTACCCGCACCATCTCTGGCAGGAAAAGGAAATCAAAAGTGTCGCCAACGTTGCCCGTACAGATGTCAGTGAGTTTTTACAGCTGGCCGCTGAAATTCAGATAAAGCCGCAGGTACAGGAATTTGAACTTAAAGATGCCAACCGGGCTCTGGTCGAGCTTAAAGACAGAAAAATTCGCGGTGCCAAAGTACTAAAAATTAGCTAATACTCCAATGGCGTAAAACCCAATTGGAAGTTATTCGTTATTTGTTATCAGTTAATTGTTTAACCCGAACAAGAGGCAAAGCCTGCACCGATTAGTAAGTGCTTGGGTTTAAATAATATGAAGGAGGAAGGTGGCATGTACAATAAAACGGTTATGGATCACTTCCGAAATCCGCGCAACGTCGGGGTGATCGAGGATGCCGATGGTGTTGGTGAAGTTGGCAATCCACTTTGCGGTGATATGATGACGATTTATTTGAAAATAAAAGACGATCATATTGAGGATATCAAGTTTCAGACGTTTGGCTGCGGTTCTGCCATTGCCGTATCGAGCATGATTACCGAAATTGCCAAAGGTAAAAGCCTGGTGGATGCGAAACAACTTACGAATAAAGATGTGGCGAAGGCCTTGGAAGGGTTACCCAAAAATAAGATGCATTGCTCTAATCTGGGTGCCGATGCCCTCCAGCTGGCGATTCAGAATTATGAAGACAAATTGGCGGGCGTAACCCGGCCCGAACCCATCCGCAAAGAAAAACATGAACATTCTCATGGAGAAAAGTGTTACTGTCCGTACTGTGATATTGAGATTCAGGAAGGGATCACTTTCTGTGATGCCTGTCAATCAAGTCTTGAAGATGAACATTAAATCCCTGGCCCGGAGCTTAATCAGTTATGAAAATTATTAATTTGGACCACATTTCATCAAAACCTTTATTGTCTGAAGTCAAAGAGGTGATGATCGAGGCGATAGAAAAGGACTATCATAATCCTTCCAGTCAACATCGATCTGGTGAAGAAGCTGCCGAAGCGCTACAAAAGGCCCGCGAGGCAATGGCGGCTCTGCTTAACTGTAAGACTCCCAAAGAAATTGTATTCACATCCGGAGGTACGGAATCGGTCAATCATGCCATCAAAGGCGTGGCCCTGGCAAACGAGGATCAGGGCAAGCATATCATTACATCCAATATCGAACACAATGCTGTTATTCGCAGTTTGCGTCGACTCAAGTCATCCGGGTTTACGGTAACATCCCTTCCGGTCGACGCCGGCGGCCGCGTAGATCCCCAAGATGTTGCCGAAGCCATCACCAAGGACACCATTCTCGTATCCATTATGCACAGTAATAATGAAACCGGCACCATCCAGCCCATTGAAGAAATCGGGAAAATTACACGAGAAAAAAAAGTTATTTTTCATTCGGATGGCGTTGATTCGGTGGGGGTGGTTCCAATAGATGTACAACGCCTGGGTGTTGATTTGCTCAGTTTTGCTTCCAATACTTTTTATGGGCCTTCCGGTGTAGGCGGATTGTATATTCGTCGCGGGACCCGAATTTTTCCCCTTTTGGATGGAGGTGTTCAAGAAAACAACAAGCGCGCCGGCGCTGAAAATTTGGTGGGAATTATCGGAACAGGCAAAGCCGCCGAGCTGGCACTGATACACATGGACAAGCGGCTGAGGCACCTCAAAACCTTAAAGGATCACCTTTTAAACGAATTGCCCCAGACGATCGATGAGTACATTATCAATACACATGCGGAACACAGTTTGCCAAATTTGGTATCGATTTCTATCAAATTCATCGAAGGCGAAAGTGTGATGTTGATGTTAGATGATGAAAATATTGCAGTATCGACACGTTCAGCTTGTGCCACCGGCTCCTTGCGAGCATCGCATGTGCTGCTGTCTTTGGGACTCAGCCATGCCGACGCCCAGGGAACCTTGGTTATTTCATTCGGGATTGATACTTCAAAAGAAGATATCGAAATCTTTCTGGGCGCACTAAAAAATGTGGTCACCACATTACGCGATATTTCCCCTCTTTATCAAAAGAGGTCCAACGATAATTAAATTGAGGGCTCAGGGAGTATTGTTATTTTATATCCCTGATCGGTCCGTATGGAGTTTCGGCCTGTCAGGGGTATCCGCCCGCAGCCGGCTGCAACAAATTATTCCCAGGCTTTGGCAACGCCCCCAGAATGTTTAGCTTGCCCCATAACAGGCAGCGAAGATAATCGCTGCCGTGGGAATCGGTCCTTTGGGGCTGTTTCGGGGTGAATCGAAGCGGATCTGCTGCTGCCGTATGTTTCGTTTCAAGAACCATTGTTGCGGATCGCATGCGGGCGGATACCCCTGACGAATCTGAAGGTGTTTGATGCCGGCACATAATGAGTTTCAGATAAAAACTTCCCGATCCTTTATTTTAACCGATAATTGGATCCAAGCGGTTTCTATACGACGCCCAACATCAATGTCTCAAAATACGTATCAATGATCTGCTGATGGGCAACAAATTTTTGCTTTAACAGCTCCTTAAATTTTTGGTAACCGGGCTCAGATAACAGCCGGTCGATTTCGCGGGCTTTTTTTCCGATTTGTCGGCAATATTTATCGGTGATCGTCTGAGGGGCGGTTCCTCTTTTTTTAGCCACACGGTTTGTTGCCTCAATGCGGGAATAGCCGTTGACTTCCATTTCATATATGACTTCTAGGATTTGCGAAAGGGACTTGGGTGCCCCCTGGATTTTTACCGCCGGCGTAGTGGACACACCTTCTTGCTCATCTGTTTTTTTTCTAGTACCAAATAGTATCTGGTTCAAAACCGAATTGGGCGTATCGATAAAAGGCTCCGCATGCCTTTGCAGAAATCCCCAGACTTTTTCATCAATTTCAATTGTATACATTTTCATCTGAGAAACCTCCAAGCTGTAATAGTCTGATCTAATTACACGAAAGATATCAGGGATTGTCAAGCGAATTTTGCTGATAAATATGAGTGGTTACTCTCCTTCGCCAGGATGCCCCGCGGCTTGCCGCGGGGAGGATTTACTAGGATCAAAATTAAATTAAATTTAAATTATGTTGTAAAAACTAGATAATGATCTATCGGAATAAACGTACTAGAAAATATATATTATGTTAGGGTCGCAGCTAGGGTAAAGACGATATTGGCAAAAGGCGTTAACGCTTGAAACCGCATTTTTTTTATGCGGCCTGCTCGCAGGGCAAATAAAAAAGAAAATTAAAATTGTCGTGGAACGAAGATGATTTTTCAAAAATCAGAATCAGGTATAGAAAAGGGCAGTGTGCCCACTGCCCTTTAAGGGAGGAGAAAAATAGTGCTTGGAGGTTGCTCCCGTCAAGCCATCTAAACTAAATCTTAATCCATGAGATGAAAGCCTACGATTTGCCCCGTTGAACGGCGCCCACGGCGCCCCTGCTGGGGAGGATTCAACCGGGGCTTGCCCGATGAAGTGCAAAGCTTGTTTCATCGCGGCCCCCGCAGGAAATTTAACGGGGTCCGTGCAAAATTAATTAAACTCAGACTTGGTTTTCAGGCGCCAGTCGCTCAGAAACCAAATCCGCGCGACGTTCTTTTCCGCTGAAGGATAATAAAACATTCAACAAATATTGCAGTCGATTTTCACCGACCAGGCGGATGATTAACAGGAACGCTGCAACGGCTGTGCCTATGAGGATCACTCCGGCACAGCTTTTTAATGTATGGCATTTATCACCGCACCAAATTCTGTTGAACAAAAAAGATCGCCCCCCTTTCTACCGTGCCCGTTTCGGTAGGCTACATCATCTTTGCGATCGCCCTTGCCAAATGCAAATTTTAAAATTTACGTTCGGCAATACAATGATTCAGATTCTCAGCAATCTAGAAGTCGTTTTAATACTCGACCTCGCGCCGGATAATGTCAAATTTTTGTGATACCATTTCCCCCACATTATCAGTATAAGCAAAAATCGTGCAAGAAAACGATGACCTCACCGAAATAATTTCATTTTCGATTTCAATTAGTTAAGTCGAATGGGT
>JASFTL010000152.1:0-8207 GCA_050053555.1 Desulfobacterales bacterium | reverse complement strand
TGTCCAAACCCGCCGTACCTGGGATCATACGTATTGGCAAGCAGGTTGCGGGCTTTATCCAGGATATGTTGATCAAGGGTGTTACCCGGGCTGGGATTGCCGCGGCTGGCCAACAGGTCGGTGATGTTCTCTGCACTTTTTTGAATTTTTTCGCGATCGTTTTGCCAGGCCTCAGCTACTTTGGGCAGAAGGTCCATTAATCCGGGGAGGCCCCAGCGGGCCTGTTTCGGAAAATAGGTGCCGGCAAAAAACGGTTTCTTATCGGGCGTTAAAAATACGTTGTTGGGCCAGCCGCCGCGTCCGGTCATGGCCTGAGTGACGGCCATATACACCTGGTCGATATCGGGGCGCTCTTCACGATCAACTTTGACGGCCACAAAATCTTTATTTAACAGGGCCGCCACTTCTTCATCCGCAAAAGATTCGTGCTCCATCACATGGCACCAGTGGCAGGTGGAATATCCAATTGACAAAAAGATGGGTTTGTTTTCCTTTTTGGCTTTTTCAAAGGCTTCCTCACCCCACGGATACCAGTCCACCGGATTTGTGGCATGCTGCAGCAAATAAGGGCTGGATTCGTGGATCAAACGATTGTGTTTTACTTCTTTCTTTTGAGATCGGACATTACGCGTCTCCGCGCTGCCCGGCCCCACGAATCCCGGTAGCCATATGATTGCCAATGTGGTAAATAAAAAGGCGACGGTTGCGATTTTAGATGTTCTTTTGATGTGTTTCCATTTCATGGGATTTTCCAAGATAAACGATGATTTAATTCAGGTTTCGGGGAGTTGCTCTACTCTCATTTCTCGACAGGCCCGCATGGGCCTGTCTCCGCAGGGGCCCGGCCCCTTTTCTCATTCAGGTTGTCGTTTTGACATTAAACCTATAAATAGAGATTAACCACTTTGACGGTGAAAACAAGCGGGGCGTGATAAGACGCATGTCGGATAAAAAAACCAACCAAAAAATTCAGGACCTGGCGCAATATCTATACGCGTCCCGGTATCCGGTTTTTTTTACCGGCGCCGGTATCAGCACCGAATCCGGACTTCCTGATTTCAGGGGTCCCAACGGTGTGTGGACCCGGCGGGACAAGGGATTGCCTCCCAGATCGATGGCCGTCTCATGGGATACAGTGGCGCCCAACAGCGGCCATTACGCCATCGTTGAACTGCAAAAAATCGGCAAACTGAAATTTTTAATTTCTCAGAATGTGGACAACCTGCATTTAAAATCGGGCATTCGGCCCGAGCTGTTGGCGGAACTGCACGGCAACATGACGAAGTTGCGCTGCACCCGCTGCCAGCAAACCATCGATCAAACAGCCGCCAAAAGCCGATGTCCCTGCGGTGGATCTCTGGTTTCCAGCGTGGTGGATTTCGGGCAATCCTTACCGCAAAAAGATCTGTCGCTGTCTTTTGAGCACTCGCGCAAAAGTGATTTGTTTGTGGTCGTGGGTTCCAGTCTGGTGGTCACGCCGGCCGCCGAGATGCCCAAAGAAGCCCTCACGGCCGGCGCCAGCCTGGTCATCATCAACCAAGGTGAAACGCCCTTTGATACCCATGCCAACTTGAGATTTTTTGAACCGATTGGTGAGATATTGCCGCAGGTTGTCAAAAAGTTAAAACGGTTAATGGGATTATTCGAATAGAGGGGTCTCGTAGAGGGGGCTCGAAACCGCTTTTTGGCAAGTCGTCTGCTTGCGAGCGCTGAAATTACGTATCGAGTATAAAGCTTCATTCTTAAGATCTGCAATAATCAGTCCTCCGTTTACCGTGGCGACTGTCACGTCGAAGTTATTACGAAGACGGAAGCTTGTCCGCCTGCGCTTAAATGGCTTCGGCGGGGCAGGCCAGAGCGAAGACGGGAGTGCCGCGGCGAAGCTCGCCAGAGAGAAGACGGGCCCTCCTTGCTCAGCACTAATTTTTTAATCGTTGCCCCTTGCGCCAGGCTCTCTTAGATTTCTTTATTCCTTCCATCATCATTATCCAGGCCTCTTTGTTGTAAACCGGCACCTGGCCGCGGTTGTGCTGGTAAAAAGGGGTGTCAAGATGGGCGACATGAAAGGAATATTCATAATTTGAGATGCTCGTTTGCCATTGTCCGGTTAATCGGCCGATGATGGATCCACCCATAAACAGCAAGCAGATGATCACGGCATAAAGCAGCGGTTTTAAAATTCCGGATCTCGCACTCGTTGAAAAATAGAGGGTGTCCTTTTCCGGGCAGACGGCCACGCATTTCAGGCAGGCATGGCATTCATCGGAGATCACCCCGGTGGTTTTATGAACCTTTATATCCACCGGACAGGTGCGCGTGCACTGCTGGCACTGGGTACAGGTGTTTTCGTTGCGGTGGATTTTAAAAATACTGATAAAGCTGAGCCCTCCTAAAAGCGCCCCATAAGGGCAGAGGTAGCGGCACCAGAAATTGCGAATTAAAATCGATAAGACCAATAATGAGACCAGCACCCAGAAGGCGAAAGCAGAGATGTTCGTAAAAAAGTGCAGCATTTTAATGTCCGCCACCATGTTGTAGGGGCTGTAGATAAAATAATCCAGGTCGCGGAGATTCATTTTGATGATGACGGCCCAGATAAAAAAGAACAGCAGCAGATATTTTAAACTGCGCAGCGGATAATCCAGCCAGCGGGGAATCTTAACGTCTTTTCTGAATATGGATCGGTGGAGCCGATTTAAATATTCCGTCAGCAGGCCGAATGGACACACCCAGCTGCAGAAACCGCGTTTCAGCAAAACGGCGGTGGATAATATGACCAAAAAGATGATCAAACCGGAAGGATGAATGGGGTTAAAAATTCCGCTGGCCAGCCAGTACTTAAAGCTGATCAGGGAACTGATCGGCAGAAATGCTTCGATTCCCGGGGGTCGGGCCATTGTCGGTAGAATGCCTTTTTCCAGCTGGCTGACAAAAATGCTAAATTGAACGCCGATCAACAGGGTGACCGCCAAAAAGAGGTACTGAACAATTTTACGGTAGGCTTGAATCATTATCGTTTTAATTTTATAGCCTTGATAAAGAAAAGTTTATTACTGATTTTCAGGCAACGATAGGGCAGGAGGGCTTAAAAAACCTTGATATAGGTCAAGTTTATGGCGGGACTCTTTCTCAGAGAATCAGACCCCACGACAGCAAAATGAGGACCGCCCCCAGAACAGTGCCGAAAATTTTTTCTGAGATTCGAAAAAACGTTCGGTTGCCCAAATAAATCCCCAGCAACAATCCAGGCAATGATATTAAGGCATAAAGCACAATCTGGCTGTTCATGAGTCCAAGGGTTGTGTAGGTGCCCAGCTGGGCAATGTGGAAGGGCATCAGAATAAGGACCAGCAATCGGCGCATGGGACTCTTTGACAGATAACTGCCAAAATAAAGGATAAATATGGGAGAATTAATTCCGACAAAGCCCCCCGAGAATCCCCCCACCAACCCGATCGCATGGTCTTTCAGGCGGCCCTTTTTAGGCATCCGCTCTTGAAATGAATCGGATTTCTGCTTTCCCCGCCAGATGATAAACCAGATACCGGCGGCCAATATGGCCATTCCCAAAATTTTTTCAAAGCTCTCGAGCGGCGTCAGTTTTAATGCAATCCCGCCCAGCACCGCTCCAATAATCATCAGCGCGGCAATGGGCCACCAGTATCGGCGGCTGGCCGGCTGAGGGTCGATTCTGTACATCACCAGGCTGCCGATGACATTCACGATCGCTGATAAAACAACAATCTGTTTGGCACCAATGATGAGTGATAAAATCGGTATCGCCACAGTGCCGACCCCGATGCCGACAATACCTTTTAAAAAGAAGGCCAGAAATGCCACAACAGGCAGGGCCAGGATTTCGGTTATGGTCATAAAAAGTGATTAATCCTTCAAAATACGAGGCAGACAACAACGAACTAAAGATTGCCCTGGTTCTGAACTGGATATTGAGATTGTTCGGCTTCTTTAACCTAAATTTAGGCGGTTTTATGGAGCCCGCTGGCACACACAACCCCGATGCCGGCTTTGGTCAGGGCATCTGCCGTCAGGTTTGTGGAGCGATGCTTTTCGATATAATTTTGTTCCATGGCCGGCATGAGTCCCTGACTTTCCACATCGCTTTTGGCCATGAAATAGTCCAGAATGTCAGATGGATGGTCTAGGTCCTGTTCAATTTCAACCTCGCCGCCTTCATGTTTGGCCGAAATGTTGGGCACCATTTTGGCGATTTCAACCAGCTCATCTCTGCGGTTATAAGGCTGGCGGACGATGGATTTCCAGGTTTCGGTGATATGATGTTCAAACCGAACCACTTCTTCCAGACCGAGTGCCTTGCGAATCTGGGACGCTTTACGAATGGTTTCATTGTTAGCCGAGTTGGATAAATTAAATCCGATCAATGAAGTGGTACCATCATCACGGGAAAATAGGCGAGCGGTGGTGAGTGTCCACAAAATCGAAAACGGATTGTCATTGCCCATAAAAACCGAAATTTTGAATTCATTGTTGACACCCAGCTTATGAAGCAAATATCCCACCAGAACGGTTCCAGGATTAATGTTGAGCACCTGTTGTACGCCGTAAGTCGTGTAAAATTTGAGATATTCTTGAGCCCATTTGATCGGATATTCGTTGGGCTGTCCCACTCCCCCAAAATACCCGGTAATGGTTTCCGGACCCCCTAAATGCACGTTGGAGCCGTCGGTGCCTTTGGTGTCCAGCGTCTCGACGTAGGTGGCTCCAATAATCTGCATCGCTGCTGCGGTGGCCATGACATCGCCGTTGTCGGTTTCCTGTTCGGCCATGTTGCGGACCCGAATATAGCGGCCGGGCATCAACTCTCCTTTTTCGATGGCCCGCCGGGCTTCACTGATCAGCCACGGAAAATACTGCAATGCGCTGATTTCCAGCGTCACGGCGTTTTGTTGATCGATGTTTGTCGAATCGGCTCTGTCACCCAGTACCCGGTGGTAATAGTCTTTCATGGAAATAAAGGCACCGCTATCCTTTTGATCCTTCAGCCAGCCGAGGTCCTGCACATAGGGCGATTTGGCCTCTTCAAGCCCGGCCATTAAATTTTCGAGTTTTGCAGCCTGCTGTGCTTTGCGGTTGATTTCTTGCGGGCCGCCGAACGCTTCGATGACCTCAAGCAGTTCGTTGATGAGCTCATTGTCCGGATCCGTTAAAAGCGCATTGATGTCTTCCAGACGGTCATCTGAAATTTTTAGCAAACTTCTTAGGTCTGACATATCCTATCCTCCTTTTGGCTACTGGCTAAAGGCCTCAAATAGGTTTCAGGTGTCAGGTTTCAGATGTCAGCAAACAGGCGACAGAAAGGGAGCAATCTGTTATCAATTTTTTCACCTGTCTTTTGTAATCTGTTCTTCTTCCTCTGAAGACTGACACCTGACACCTGAACACTGAATTCTGGCTGCTAATTTCCGCGTATATTAATCCAGCTTAATTAATCCGTGATTCATCCTTAAGATTATAGACTCAATGATTCGCAGCCAGGATTTATTTGAATTCAGCGTCAAACTTTTCTTTCTCTCCGGAAATCATGTGATAGCAATGCTCGTCCGCAGGAAATTTGCCGGATCTGACTTCAGCCACATAATCTTTCATGGCATTGGTGACGATTTCGGCAACATTACAGTATTTTTTGACAAACTTCGGGGTAAACGCCTGGAACTGACCGATCATGTCCGAAACGATCAGCAACTGGCCGTCACAATCCGGACCGGCACCGATGGACAGAACCGGAATGGTCAATTCTTTGGTGATATACGCAGCCACTTCGGGTGGAATGGCTTCCAGCAGAATCATCTGCGCGCCGGCATCCTGAACCGCCAGGGCATCTTCAATGACGATTCGAGCGGTTTGCAGGGTGCGTCCCTGGGCTTTGTGGCCGCCTAACTGGCCCGAGCTCTGTGGCGTTAAACCAATATGACCCATTACCAGAATGCCGGCCTCAACAATGGCTTTGATCTGAGGGACGATGCGAACACCACCTTCCAATTTAATGGCATCACAGCCGGCTTCTTTCAAAAAACGCCCTGCATTTTCAACCGCATTTTCTAGTGAAATTTGATAGGACATAAACGGCATATCCCCCACGATAAATGTGTTTGGTGCACCGCGCCGAACCGCTTCAGAATGATAAATGCATTGGTCCATGACCACCGGAACGGTTCCGGAATACCCGTAGACACACATTCCCAGTGAATCACCGACCAGTAGCATATCCAAGCCGGCTGCTTCCGCAAATTGTGCGGTGGGGTAGTCATAAGCGGTCAGAAACGTGATTTTTTCGCCTTCTTGTTTCATTCGCATGAATTCGTGAATCATCTTTTTCTTCGCCATCTGCGCTCTCCTTTGACTAATCGTTTAAAATTTTAAATGTTAGCGGGACGCATGCGTTTGGATTTTGTCATACAATCGTTTGGGGTGGCGATCAAGATTTGATTTAAAAAAATTGAAAAGCTGGGGCATTTGACATCATCTTTGGCGATGATAAGGGATTTGCCCCTAGCCGTTGATATCTTCGTTGTTGTGTTTTGATTTTTATATGGACGCTGCCGGGAAAAAAATGCATAAAAATGGTGTAAACGTAAAAAATTGCAAGCATAACGGCTCTGAAACGACTTTAAACAATAGAACATTAATATTTGGCATAGCTTTTGAACATTATCAGCATGACTCAAAACAGCGCATTCATGCGCCCCTTTACTGACCGTTTATTTGGTATTAATTTACAGGTTAACTTTTATTTCTGAATATTTTGATTTTATCACATTTGTTGCCGTATTTTCCGGAAATTTCGACAATGAAAAAAAGATGGGCTATTGGAATTGTTTGCTTGTTCTGCATGCCGCTGGTGGCGGGCAATCTTTCGGCTGCGACTCCGGATGAGAAAACCCTGCACAGTTGGGTACAGGAGATGAAGCGGTCTCCGCGAGGACCCTTTAAACATATCCGCTGGTTTTGCAATGATGGTACTGTTCAGCTTCCTCAAGAATACGCCTGCAAAGAACATGGCGGAGGGGTGCAGCACGGCGAATGGACGCAACGTGTTAGGACCTTGAGGGCCAATGGATACTACATTGCCAATATCCTTGCCGATATTCGCGCGCCAGAATTCATCCAAAATCTCCAACACAAAACCATTCTGAAACAGATACTGCTGGAGCAATTTCTGATTGAAGCCGACGATGGCTGGATTTTTCGTCGCGCGCGTTATTACCGCGGCGCTCTGCAGGCTGAAGATGAAGCCAATTCCGGAAGAGCGCTTTTGCTGGAATTGCTTTCGGAATCCGGCTGGCAAAAAAACCAGTTTATGTTGATGCGGGAAGCTGTGCGATTTATCCCTCATGGATACAGAGGTGCGCCGATTACCGAAATGCGCCAGCTTTCACGGAGTCTGGCCGAAAATGATCCCAACTTTGAAACGCTTCGAATCAAACTGCACGTTAAGCCCGAACCTGCCGATGCACAGCAGGTGCGAGACTATGCGGGCACAAAGGGAAAACCGGAGCTGGCAAAGGACTACGCTCATCTTGCCCAAATCATTGAGACGGTTTTTCGGTCGCGGGATATCACCGCTGAGTTACGCTCACTGGCCAAAAGAATCAAGGATCCCGAGCTGGCAGACGATTTGCGCCAGTACAGCGTTAAAATATCTGGTCAAAATGATGCCGATGTCCGGTTTTTTGCTGCCAGTCGCATACTGGCCGCTTTGCGCGATAGAATGGCCCGCGCTGGAGATGCTGACCGGATGCTGGCTTCGTTGGACGTCAGTCTTCTGCTGGAAAGTGAATTGTTTCGCATCGGAAATGTCATGGTGGAGCAACTACCGGTGACCAATCGTGGCAAACGCCTTTCCTGGCTGAGCACTTATGCCGATGGCCTTTATGGTATCGGACTCATTTCAAAACGCCAACAGCGCATGTTGCAGCAAAATCTTTCGCGTCTGCTGGAAACCCCGCCCCAGCTCCTCCAGTACAAAGCCGAATTAGAGTATAGCTCCCGGATCCCTGAATGGGCCGATCGAACCTTGCGATTTTACTTTGAAGAGGCGGTGTCGCGGTTTGAGGTCATCGAACCATTAGCACGCCGTTATATTCATGATCGATTGCGCGGCAGTTTGCTGTTGTCCTATACGGCGATACTCGAAAGCCTGATTGTGGATGCCGACCGGCAACTCGGTA
>JASFTL010000151.1:0-8240 GCA_050053555.1 Desulfobacterales bacterium | reverse complement strand
ACACATAACGACCGATGAAAATCATGAATGCGATTCCGGAGAACATGATCGTCAGGCCGATCGGGGTAAAGTCAAAAAAAGTAAATGCTTTGAATCCCTCTTCACGCAGAGCCGCGCTGACAAGGATGTTCGGCGGTGTCCCGATCTGAGTGGTGAGACCTCCCAATAAAGAACCGTACGCCAGGGGCATCAGCAGCCTCGAAGGCGGCGATCCCGTATGGCGCGCAGTATCCATTACTACCGGAAGCATCAAGGCCGCTACCGCCACATTGTTCATGATGGCTGATAATGCGCCGGCGGTGACCATGATAACAAAGATCATCCGAATTTCACTGTTGCCGGCCAGTCTCAATACGAAGTGGCCGATGGCATTTGCAACGCCTGTGCGGGTTAATCCGCCGCTGAGGATAAATACGGCCCAAATCGTGATGACTGCCGGATTACTGAAGCCCGATAGTGCTTCGGCCGGACTCACCAGGCCGACCAATGCGACTGCTCCTAAAGACAGCAATGCCGTGACCTCCATCGGAATCCACTCCGTTATCAAGAATACGACAGCGACAGTCAGGATGGCCAATACCATCGCAATATCTGGGGTCATGTTATTTATTCTCCATTAGCGAAATGAGCTGCTCCATGTCTTCAATGATATAATCCGCTCCAGCACGCAGGAGCTTGGTTTCTAGACTTTTTTTATCGGGCGCGGACAGGAGAAATCCAATGCCTTTGTATTTTGCTTGTGATTTTTTAGCGGCTACCATATCGTCCGGCATATCACCGACATAAAAATATGCTTCGGCAGAATTTTTTCGGCTATTGGCGATGGCATCGAGCATAAACGGGTGGGGTTTGCTCAGCGAGATTTTTCTTCCTTCCGCTTTAAATATTCTTTCCTCTTCTTTAAGGCAATCTTCTAAGGTCAGAACGGCAGAAAAATATTTTCGAATAGCAAAACGATCCAGCGGGTAAACCGCTTCGGCTCGAGGCCTGCCGGTGGCGATCGCCAGAATATGATCGGCGGCAAGTTCTTCAAGAATTTGTTTATCAATGATAAGTTTTTCGCGATGATTAAAGCCTTCGCCATCGTAAAACTTCGGCCTCAGTCCGTAGGTGGCTTTAAAAAGCTTTTGTCCTAAATACACTTCCTGAAAAATTTGTTTGATAATGTTCCCGCTGCCGACATCACCCGCATATAAGCCATAGATAAATGAATTTTTGCTTGCGCCTGCTCGCCGGAGCAAGGTTGTCAGGGGCTTTGGGGTTGATCTCAGAAAATCAGCCAAAGGGGTCACATCGCTCTTGCGGATCGTTTCCCGGTATCGGTCCCAGGGGTCTTTGCTTTCATAAACCGGTGGTTTTTCAATCACATTAAATAACAGGTTGATCACCAGACAGGATAAATCCCAGTCATTGTTCAGACCGCCGCTTTGCTTGACCGACGCCAGATCCGTCAGAGAGAAAAGCGGCTGCGGCAATTTTTGATATGCCGGGGCGTTCTTAAAGAAGAATGTTGCTGTCTGACGCACGGTGTCGCGGTACGATCTGGATACATCGATCAGAACCCCATCCATATCAAAAACGATTAGTTTTCTATTTTGCATATACTTACTCGTTTAACGCGGCGTTGCGGTTTTTTCGATGATATTCATTATTTCCGAAAGGGAGGATATAAAATAAAAATGATGAGAGGTAAATCGTTTTTTAACATACCGATTGACTTTTTGCCGAAAACTTGGTTTTTTGAAGTGCAGCTGTCCCGAATATATGTTCCCTTCTAAATAGCCGACAAAGCCGATTAATACAACTTTTACTCAAGAATTTGTAAAAGGTGCCGGCTCGATTCAAATATTCTTTTCAACCGATCAACGGATTGCTGTTTTGAACTGGGAAGCAATCCGTAATTCGCTCTTCATCGATCGGGTGTTTTAAACCGGGCGCATTGCACCCGGCTGCACCCGCACCGATTAGTGCACTGCCGTGCCTTTGGTTTTCCCGCCGATGGGGGAAAAATCCGAGCCACCCGCTCTGCGGGTGGCTCGGTGACGCTGCTTTTTGCCGTTCGTTTCATTTTTTTTTGTGGGGATGTTCAATTTCAAGGGCTTGTATTGTTATTTTATGAATCATAGTGAAAGGAGGATATTTGTCATGAGAAAAACAATTTTTACGCTATGCTTGATTTTTACTTTTCTTTTTGCGGTTGTGGGGGGTGCATACGCTGCCGAAACGTTGCGATTAATTACCTGGTCCGGATATACACCAAAGACATTGCTCGATAAATTCGAGAAAGAAACCGGAATTAAAGTCATGCCAACCAATTCGAGCAATGAAGAGATGATTGCCAAACTGCGCGCAACGCGCGGCGCCGGTTTCGATCTGGCCCAGCCCAGTCAGGATCGTATTTCTTCGGTTCAGGAAAAATACCAGATTTATCAACCAATTGATCTGTCCAAGATAAAGGCGGATCAATTTGTTCCCTCCATGCTGGAGGCCGTCAAGAAAAACACGATGGTCGGCGGCAAATCCTATGGGGTGCCTTTCGCCTGGGGGTCTTCCGGACTGGTTGTCAATCGAAAACTTGCGCCCGACGTCCAGAATTATACTGATTTGCTTAACAAAAAGTATGCCGGCCGGATCAGTTATCGTCTCAAAAGGCCGACGCTGATTGCATTGGCGTTTGCCATGGGAGAAGATCCCTTTGCCCTATACAGTGATGCAAATGCGTACGAGGCATTGATGGAAAAGATCGGACAGGCCCTGATTGACGCCAAACCTCTGGTCAAGAATTACTGGACCAACGGGGATGCGTTATTACAATCGTTGCGGACCGAGGAGGTTTATCTGGCCATGGCCTGGGATAAAGGCGGCTGGAAAGTGCACGCTGAGAAACCGGAAGTTGATTTTTTTGCTCCCAAAAGCGGCGCACTGGGATGGATCGACACTTTTGCGATTCCGGCCAAATCCAAAAATGTCGAGGGCGCATACAAATGGATCAATTTCATCATGCGTCCGGAAAACGCTGCGGAATTTACCAATTCGGATACAACCGCAAATTGTGCCAAAGGCTCAAACCAATTCGTGAAAGCTTCGATACGCAGCAATTTTGAGCGCAGTTTTACCCCGGAAAATATCGAAAACATTAAGTGGTATCCGCCAGTTCCGGCGAAGATCGAAGGAATCGAAGGCAAGATTCTGGATAAGGTCAAAGCCGCCAAATAAAACTTCGAAATTTTCGGAACAGTTATATTAACATTGCGCTTTCTGTTCATTTTGCTAGATCTTGCCATCTGGAGTGCTGGGCACGAAGTGAAGCTTTAGCGCTATGTTGGAATAATGGGTTAATAAGGCGGAAAATATGCATTTTACGCCTTGGTATTTTCCGCTTAACCCATTATTCTACTTTTACCCAAACAAAAAAACTTCGCTAAGAAGGTTTTTTATGCAGATCGACCTAGCGGTTCAACATGTCACCAAAAAGTTTAAAGACTTTATTGCGGTGGACGATGTATCGTTTGAGGTCCCTGATGGCCAGTTTTTTTCTATTCTGGGCCCATCGGGTTGCGGGAAAACCACCTTGCTGCGCATGATCGCCGGCCTGACCGAACCGACCGAAGGCCGCATCGAGATTCGGGGCCAAAGCATGCTCGGCATTCCGCCGAATAAACGGCCGGTAAATTTGATATTCCAACATCTGGCCCTCTTTCCGATGATGAACGTCAGTGAGAATATTGCATTCGGTTTAAAGCGGCGTGGTGATCGTAAATCTGTGATTAACGAAAAAGTGGCCACCATTTTAGAACGGGTGGATCTGGCCGGATTTGAGGATAAAAAGGTCGATCAGCTTTCCGGCGGTCAGAAACAGCGTGTGGCCATTGCCCGCTGCCTGGTGCTGGAACCCGCCGTTTTGTTGTTGGATGAACCCTTGGGTGCACTGGACCTGAAACTCAGAGAACAGATGAAGGTCGAATTGAAAAAATTGCAGGGCAAAGTGGGCACCACATTTGTGTACATCACTCACGACCAATCCGAGGCCCTGGTGATGTCGGATCATGTGGCGGTGATGAACGAAGGGGTATTCGAACAGATCGATACACCTCAGGTTTTATATAACAACCCGGAAACCCCTTTTGTGGCGAAGTTTGTCGGCGATAACAATGCCTGGTCCGGCCGGATCCGTCAATGTCAGGATACCCGCGCTGAGGTTGAAACCACCGAGGGGCCGATATTTCGCACCATGGTACGAGAAAATTTGCAGCCCGGCGCCGAAGTCGACCTTTTTCTGAGACCGGAAGCCATGCTGATTCAACCCGATCCGAGCCTATCCGATCTGAATCGATTTGAGGTGATCGTCAAGGATATTCTCTTTGACGGCGCTAACAGCCGTCTGCTGGCCCATACGCTCGATGCGGATACGGAATTACTTGTCGCTTTGCCCCAGACCCACCAGTATGATTACATCCAGAAAAACGACAAAATTGAGATCGGCTGGGACGAACAATCCGGCATCTGCTTTTCCAGGAGTCATGAAAACCCATGAAGAATCAAAAGCGATGGGGTTTGTTTTTTTTCTTGTCGCCGGTTTTGCTCTGGCTGGTTCTTCTGATCGTTTTGCCCCAGATCGACTTGCTGGTCATGTCTTTTCGTTTGGAAAATGACGAAGGCCGAATGGTCTGGAGCCTTTCAAATTATTTAAATTTTTTTGAGGAACCCATTTACTGGCTGACATTTGTGCGTACAGCAATTTACTCTATTTTGGTCACCTTCCTGACCTTTGTCATCGCGCTTCCGGTTGCATTTTACATTACCAAAGTGGTGACGCCAAAATTTCAGGGGTTTCTGCTGGTCTTACTGCTGCTGCCGTTCTGGGTCAGCGAGCTGGTTCGGGTTTACGGCTGGATGATTCTGCTGCGGGAAAGCGGGGTCATCAATCATTTTCTAACCCAAGTGGGGGTCTTGGGGCAGCCCGTCGAAATGCTTTATCGAGATTCCACGATGATCCTGGGTCTGGTTTACACGTCCATGCTTTTTATGGTGGTTCCGATCGTCTCCGTGCTGGAAAGCCTGGACAACAGTCTGATCGAGGCGGCTTACGATCTGGGTGCCAATATGTGGACGATTTTGTTCAAAATTATCATTCCGCATGCCACTCCCGGCATCGTATCCGGTTCGATCGTCGTTTTTATGCTGACACTGGGAAATTATCTCACCTCCAATCTGATGGGCGGCAAGAACTCTTTGTGGTTTACAGAACAGATTTACAATCAGTTTATTGCCAGTTTTAATTGGAACCAGGGATCAGCCTTCGGGTTTCTGTTACTGGTTCTTTCATCCATTATCGTCTGGTTGGGATTAAAGCTGAGCCGACAAAACCTTAAAAAAGTCGTACAATGATAAGAACACTGCCAACCTCCAAAACCTATAATCGGGTTTTTACGTTCTATGTGATTTTATATTTTACTTTTCTGTTTGCGCCGCTGCTGGTGACCTGCATACTGGCATTTAACAATTCCCAGTTTCCGTCTTTACCCTGGCAGGGATTTACAGTGGAATGGTTTACGGCCGATCTACCATCCCGGGTTGGAATTTTTCACGATCAGATCAACCTGGACAGCATCTGGGTCAGTTTCCGGGTGGCCTTTTTTGTCACCTTGCTGTCGATGGCGGTGGGAACCTGTGCCGCCTTTCTATTCGAGCAGGAAGATTTTTCGTTAAAACAATCGCTCTATTTTCTGATGCTTGCTCCGCTGGTCATTCCGGGAGTAATTCTGGGAATTTCGATCCTTCTGCTCAGCAATACGCTGGGAACCTATTTCGAAACGAGCTGGAATATTGATGTGGAGCTATTTCGTCCGGGATTCTGGTTGGTCGTCCTGGGCCAGTTTTCATTCATTGCCACACTGGTCACATTGGTGGTCTCGGCACGCCTGAGGAAATTTGACCGTACTTTGGAGGAAGCGGCCATGAACCTGGGGGCCAACCGCTTTGAGGTCATCTGGCATATAACGCTAAAGTTTTTAAGGCCGGCAATTATCGGGGCAGGAGCGATTGCTTTCCTGATGTCTTTTGAAAACTTTAACACCACGCTTTTTCTGGTGGGCTACGAGGCGACATTGCCGATCAATCTGTATCTGCAGGTCAGAGACGGCAGCACACCGGTAATCAATGCGATCTCCTTTTTGCTGATCGTCGGTACATCTCTGGTTGCCCTTGTTAATCTTTACTTCAGCCGCAAAACTGAGTGATTATAAAAAAATCATGAAAACACGAAACGGGTAAAACGCGAAATTAGAATGTAATTTTTCATGTCTTTGTATTTTTGTTATTTCATCAAATATTGACATTGGAATAAAAGAATCCCTGCCGGCTTAAGCCGGAAAACGACAATTCATGACTCCAACAGGACGATTCAGGCCGGAAAACGACAAGTCCTGCCGGAGGGCAGCCAACTGCTGCCAACTCAGAGGAAGAGCAAAATCACGCTTAATCGAAAATTTTCCCTCTGCTTGGACAAACACTTTCCGGCGATCAGTTCCTTGAACAACTGGAAGAATAGAAATAAAAAAACGCCACTGTAAAACAATACAATGACCGGGGTGTAGCCTATTGGCTTTGCTCCGGTTTTTATATCCTGCAACTCACGGATGAATGTATAAAACCGAAAAGCTGTGATTAGCAGATGAAATTTATTATGAGCGATCATTACAGCATTAATTTTCAAAACCAAATACATGAAAAATATGCTATGTATTGAATCGCCGGAGCGACTATGACATGAGCATGAAAGCAATTATGGATAAAAAACCTGCTAGACCCCCCGTTCGGGTTGTAATTAAATATTTCCTTCTGCAATTGCCTGGACAAATAGCCTTTATTTTGATTCTCCTCTTGGTTCGACGGTGGTTGGAGGCCCCGGCTTATCTGTTATGGGGGCTACTCGGCTTCTGGGTGGGCAAGGATATTTTTTTATTTCCCTTTCTTTGGCGGTTTTACGACCCGAACCAGTATTTTGACAGATTTCGGATGGTCGGCCGCAAGGGTTTCGCTCTGACCCGTCTTGACCCTGACGGATATGTTCAAGTGCAAGGAGAACGCTGGCAGGCCGGTATTTATGAAAAGCATGCCTCTATTGAAAAGGGCGAAGCTATTTGTGTAGAGGCCATAAATGGTCTCGAATTGACGGTTAGATCTTGCACCGAAGATTAACCGAGATGATTTATAAGATGCGATACCGATTCGGCAAACAAAATATTCCAACAGTGGTTTTGGCAGTAGGCTCATGCACGAATCAGCTGTCAAAAAGACGGCCGCAGCGCCCAATGCCGGCAATTACTTCAGGAAAGGGAATCGGTTGATTCATTAATCTGATTTTCAGTTTCAGGGTTCAGAATGGTCAAGGTTAAAGTCCGTTAGCTATCGGTAAATGTGCTCCAGGTGTACCAATCCTCCAACTCAGTATATTTCATTTCATCCCAAAATTGACAATCCGAGAAGGCCATCACATCCTCGATTAGCATTGCCACGAGTTCGTCTCTCTCTTCACTAAAGACTGGGTTCTCGCCCCGGACATCCATTTGATACCTGTAGTAAGGTATCTCGGGTTCGCAACCAGCCTCCATCAATTCTAACTGTTCGTTGGATGGATCAAGCAGGCCTTGCAAATCATCTTCTTTGTCCATTTTAGCTATCTGATTGAATTCCTCTGAGGAAATTTCAAACGGTCCATCAATGGGGAAGGAATCAATTTCAAGACGATAGCCACCATGACTTGAAATTACCCGAAGAATATTATCGGATTGAACATCGCCTTCCTGAATCAGTTTGGGTTCTTCGATTGATCTAAGTTCCTCAATCATCTGTTTTTTATGCACCGACATGTTGGAAATACCTCCACCGATCATTGAGATTATTTAACCGGAAAAATAATTTGGATTACGTGTACGCTAATCATAGGCACAGCGAAGATCAAGAAAAATTAGCAACCTTGGATTTATTGGTTGGGTTGAGGGTCCTACCATTAGATGAGGTGGATTTTAGGATTACCAAATGAAATATACAATAATTTAGGCGCCTTTAAAAAGTTTCGGCTAAAGCACGCAATTTAAACTCTGACAAAGCCTACAGTAACCACAATATATAGAGGTCGATCAAAATTTTGGGAAAGAATAGATTACATGATCCAATCTCAATCATTGTCAAGATATCGAATGGAGATCTGCAATAATATAAAAGTTGATAGATACAGG
>JASFTL010000150.1:0-8287 GCA_050053555.1 Desulfobacterales bacterium | reverse complement strand
ATTCGGCACATCGGGACGGAGAACTGTCACATTGTATTAGATCAATTGCGTCAATCTTTAGTGGATCGAGTTGAAACGCGGACCCGCAATCCCGTCCGAAGTCTTCTGGCTGAAAATGGACACATCCGGGGTGTCATGTTGGAAAGTGGCGAAACCATTACAAGCAAATATGTAGTCGCCGCCCCGGGGCGATCTGGCGCCAGCTGGATGAAGAAGCAGGCAGAGTTGCTGGGGCTTAAAACAACCGCCAGTCCGGTAGATATTGGCGTTCGGGTGGAGTTGCCGGCCCCTGTTCTCAAGGAAATTACGGATATCATTTATGAATCAAAGCTTATTTACTACTCAAAAACATTCGATGAAAAGGTACGCACCTTTTGTATGAATCCTTACGGTGAAGTTGTCATCGAAAAAGCCAAAGAAGTCGTTACGGTCAACGGGCACAGTTATGCCCGAAAAAAAAGTGAAAATACCAACTTCGCAATTTTGGTTAGCAGTGGATTTACAGAACCTTTCGATGATCCTATCGGTTATGGCCTTTACATCGCCAGGCTGGCAAATCTACTGGGCAAAGGACCCATTGTTCAAAGGCTTGGAGATCTTCTCGCCGGACGGCGCAGTACACCGGAGCGCATGAATCGCTGTCTAACACGACCGACGCTTCCGGAGGCGACGCCGGGAGATTTAAGCTTTGTGTTTCCCTTCCGTCACCTTCAAAGTATTATTGAAATGCTTCAGGCATTAGAAAAATTAGCCCCTGGTGTGTATTCGCGGCATACCCTTCTTTACGGCGTCGAAGTCAAATTTTATTCCAACCGCATTGAATTGTCTTCCGAATTGGAAACCGGCGTGAAAAATTTGTTTGCCATTGGTGATGGTGCCGGCATTACACGGGGATTGATTCAGGCTTCAGCCAGCGGCATCCTTGCAGCCCGCACCATTGCCCGGCGGATAAACGGAGATAGCGGTTAGGTCTTTGACGGTGAAAATTTCAATTAGTCGATAAAATAAAAAAATTAATCACGAAAACACGAAATATAAAACGCTCAGCGCAGGCGCTTGCGCCGCGTGAGCGCGAAATATTATTTTTTTATCTTTTTTCGTGTTTCCATTCTTTCGTGCTTTCGTGGTAAAAATCTAAAAAGGAGGCGCCATGAGCGAAACAGTTGTCTACACATCCCGTGTGAAAATTGAAAGGGTAAAAGGTCCTTTGCGTCGTGCCTATTTGCCCCAGGAAAGTGAACCCGTGCTGTTCGGTGTTCATTCTGAAATCGCAGCGCATTACGGCGTGGACCCGCAGATTCACGAACCGCATGCCGCCACTCTGGATTATGTTGTCGCCGCCGCAGCAGGCTGACTGACCGGCACTTTTGGTGGCGCGCTGGAAGCGCGTGAAATTCCTGCCGACAAGGGGCGGCTGATTTCAGCGGCAAAGGGAGAAATTGAAAAAGACGGTAAGGTGCTGATCATCCGCCGTATTCATGTCGTCTATCAGCTAAAATTAAAACCGGAACATCGGGAGACCGCTCAGAAAGTACATGGATTCCATGCGGATTTTTGTCCGGTTGCTCGCTCAATCAAAAACAGCATTGATGTGACCACAGAATTAAAATTCGAAGATATCTAAGCAGAACCGACCATAGGTCCTAAAATCAAAATAATAACTTGTCAGTTGTCCGTTGTTCGTGCTCCGTTGTAAACCCTGAATTCAAGGAATACATTTTTAATTCTTACTGATAGACAATAGACAACTGACAACTGATTACTGACGCCGAGCATTTTTGCTTGGACAGAAAGGAGGAAAAAATGGCAGCTAAAAAAATATTACTATTGGCAGGGGACTTTGTAGAAGATTACGAAATCATGGTGCCGTTTCAGGCATTGCAGATGGTTGGCCACACGGTTCATGCAGTTTGCCCGGGCAAGAAGGCCGGTGAAGTCGTCAGAACCGCGGTGCATGATTTTGAGGGCGACCAGACCTATAGTGAAAAGCCAGGCCATAATTTTACGCTCAATGCAAGCTTCGATGAAATCAAAGCAGATAATTACGATGCGCTAGTCATTCCCGGCGGGCGTGCGCCGGAATATATTCGTCTCAATGATGAAGTTTTAAAGATTGTACAGCATTTTGCCGAGACCAAAAAGCCCATTGCTGCCATCTGCCACGGTGCCCAGGTGCTCGTTG
Organism: Desulfobacterales bacterium; assembly: GCA_050053555.1. Taxonomy (GTDB): domain Bacteria; phylum Desulfobacterota; class Desulfobacteria; order Desulfobacterales; family JAHEIW01; genus JAHEIW01. Next base: position 6,105 of record JASFTL010000150.1, on the reverse strand, counting down.
CAGCCGGCGTTCTCAAGAGCAAAAGTTGCTCCGCCTATCCTGCTGTTGGCCCGGATGTTAAAGCATCCGGTGGTGAATATATAGACATGCCTGTCGATCAGGCCCATGTGGATGGAAACCTGGTTAGCGCCCCGGCATGGCCGGCTCATCCGGATTGGCTGGCAAAGTTTTTAGCGGTACTCGGAACCAAAATCGAATTGTAAATTCATTATTGCTCGATGAAAAGAATTTTAAGAAGCGGCCTGCCCCTTACGCTAATCTTTGCGGCAACTTATTTCAGAGACCGTTGGATTCGAAAGGCTAAAGGCAAATGGTTGCAGATATTTCTTTCTTACAACAATGAATGCAGTTTACGATAAGATTGCCAAACAATACAAAGCTTCCAAGCGCTTGCCCTTTCGCGAGTACATTGAATGGTATTCTTACAAAAAAATGCTGGGCGATTTATCTCAAAAATCGGTCCTCGATCTGGCTTGCGGTGAAGGATTTTATACCCGCCGAATCAAACGCAAAGGTGCTGATAAAGTTGTCGGTGTCGACATCTCCGAGAAGATGATTAGGCTCGCCAAACAGCAAGAGCAAAATCATCCGCTTGGAATAAACTATATTCTTAGCGATGTCATGGAGCTCGGAAGCATCGGCAACTTTGATCTGGTAGTTGCTTCCTATTTGTTGAATTATGCCCAAACAAAGGAACAATTGCTCAAGATGTGTCAGACAATAGCCGCCAATTTAAAACCCGGCAGTCGTTTTGTCGGTATCAATAACAATCCAGATCAGCCCCCAGAGTCTTTTCCCATCTGTCGAAAATATGGATTCACCAAAAACATTTCCGGACCACTCAAAGAAGGAGCGGCCATAACATATGAGTTCTTCAGAGGAGGCCAAAAATTCCGCTTTGATAATTTTTATCTAAGTCGAAACACGCATGACTGGGCCGTTAAGCAGGCCGGTTTGAATCCTATTCAATGGCATAAAATTGAAGTTTCCCCGGATGGGCTTAAAAAATTCGGGCAGGAATTTTGGCAGGATTTCATTGATTATGAGCCGATCGTTGGCATTGAATGTTTCAATTCGATTGATACCGCTTGTCATAATAATGTTCCGAAAAAAGGATGGCGGCATAAGTGTTGTCGCAAAAAAACGTCCCGCAACCGGAACGTTTTTTTTTAACAACCACTATAAACGCTGAAGGATTGCGTTTGAAATTAAACACTTTCTAAAAAGCCAATCGAGATACGAAAACATGCAAAAATTTGGCTATTTATTTCTTTCTTTTACCATATTCGTTTCCGCCTGCGCGTCTTTTGCGACAATTGATGAACCCAAAGCTCCTCGAACTGACAGGGGCGATATAACCTATACCTGGTCAAATTTTTTCAATAATGATTGCGGCCCGGCAATGAAATTTAAAGTAAATGCAGAAGATGAGGCCACTCTGATTTACCCGTGTTCAAATGGCAAAGAGATTAGCCAGCATGTCGGAAAGCATCAGCGTCTAAGCGCAGTGGAGTTATGGGCGGCATCGGATTTACCGATCGAACAACTTAACAAATTATCAAACAGCAAATGCCGTGCATCATTAATATACTTAGGGCCGTTCCATGTAACTATCAAATTCCCATGTGCCCTTATTCATTTAACAGTGACAAATGAGATCGCGAGCCGAGAAACGTCAGCAAATTCAACTTTAATTTACCTGAATCCTCAAAGGGTCTTAATAACTTATGGAGATGGTGTCCAGGAATTTAAGGTAGATGACGGCCGCTTCACTCCTTTGGGCCCTTGCAAGCCTTTTGTTAGCCCGGAATCCCAATTTCTATTGAAAAACATCCCAAACAATCCTCGAATTAGATATACGAACCTCATAACATGTAGTCGGAATCAACAAATGTAAAATTATACTTTATGAACGAAATGGATTTTTTAAGTGAACTGGAAGCCTGCAAACTTTGTGAACATCGATGTCAGGTGAATCGGCTAAAAGGGCAAACCGGTATCTGTAAAGTGAAACTGCCTGCGGTTGCCTCTGCATCTTTACACCCGGCTCCACCCGAGAGCTACACTGTGTTTATGGCCGGCTGTAATTTCAAGTGCCTGCATTGTCAGAATTGGGCTATTTCTCAATATCCGGATAATAAATGCAAACAAAGAGGATACGTTGAACCGGATGAATTGGCCGAGGAATGCATTCGGCGACTGAACTCCATTTACGGTAAGACCATGAGGGCGGATCGAATTTTTTTCTCTGGTGGTGAACCAACGATCCATCTTCCCTACATTGAGAAAGTGGTCGCAGAGGTCCGAAAGATCGAACCCAAAACCAAGGTGAATTATGACACGAACGGATATATGACCGAAAAAAGTCTACAGAAGGTTTTAGATTTTACGACATCGATTACTTATGATTTAAAAGCGTTTACCAATGAAGTTCATCTGGCCTTGACGGGCGCATCATGCGCACCTGTTTTAAGAAATGCCGAATTTATCGGAAAACATGCCAAAGACAAATTGTGGGAGTATCGTATCGTTGTGATTCCCCAAATAAATGAAGGCGAGATTCAACCCTTAACGGAATTCATCGCATCTATTGATCCTACTCTGCCGGTGTGCTTTCTGGCCTTTCGACCCAATTTTGTTTTGGAAAACCATGCGGGCGCGGACCTTGGCCTAATGGATCGATGCGTGGAAATCGCCACACAGTGCGGTCTACAAAATGCATACCGGTCCGGGCATACAGGTATTTCCGGGAGAATAAACCATATTGGTGTTGAGATCGAAAGACACTATCGTCTGAAAGAAGCACAGTTGGCCGGGACCTATGCGTATGATGGGGGCTGTCAGACGCTTCCACGCAACTGCTGCAATTGCTTCTTAAATCAAGCCTGCGAGCTAAAAAAATATAGACCAAGCAAAGCCACATGAGATAAAAATTTTTAAATCTAACCCAGAACTACGAGATACGGAGCTAGAAAAGATTTGTTAACCCAAAAAGCAAAAAGTAACGAAAACGTGGAAAAAGATAAAATTTCTCACTGGATTGAATTATATGGGCTCGATGTATAAAGAGATTGCAGAATTATTGGTAGATCTGAAGCCATGTGTGGCCTTAACCGGTGCCGGTATCTCAGCCGAAAGCGGCATTCCCACATTTCGTTCCAGAGGCGGTCTCTGGGAAAAATATGATCCCATGGTTTATGCATCAATCGAGGTTTTCAATGAGGATCCATCCAAATACTGGACCATCCGGGGCGAATTTATCCGTAATTATGATAGCTATCAACCCAATAAAGCTCATCTTGTGCTTGCAGAACTGGAAAAAATGAATTTCCTGCGACATGTGATTACTCAGAATATTGACGGCCTGCATAAAAAAGCCGGCAGTAAAAGGGTGAGCGAAATTCACGGAAGTCTCAGAGAGACCTATTGCCTGCAATGCGGGAAAGAATTCATCGCCCCGCATGTGCCGGACGGCCTTCCACCTTATTGCGATTGCGGCGGTGTGTTGAAGCCTAATACAGTTTTGTTTGGCGAGCAATTGCCACAAGATGCCCTGGAAACCGCCTACCATGAATCCGCCACCTGCAAGCTGATGCTGGTTATCGGCACCTCGGCGGTGGTCCAACCGGCAGCTTCTCTGCCCGCATTGGCTCAGCAAAACGGGGCCAAAATTGTGGAGATAAACATCGAACGCGCTTTTTCCGGTGCGGATTTTGTGGTCGCAGAAAAAGCCGGCGTCGGCCTTTCAAGGATTTTAGAGAAGATCAAGCAGCTTGTTGGATAATTTAAATTTTTTCAGATTTTTTACGTACAGGGAGGAAAAATGTCATTAAAACAAGACTAATTTTATAAATTCAGGATTTTACCTTTCCGTCTAAATTATTTAAGGAGGATCCATGCCTAAAGTGACCCTGAAGGAACATGATGCGTTTGCCATTGTGCGATTAAACAACGGTGTTACCAACGCCATCAGCCCTGGATTGGTGGACGATTTGACGCAGGAAGTCAGTCGAATAAAAAGAGAGTTTAAAGGAATAGTTTTAGCCGGAGGAGAAAAATTTTTCAGCATCGGTTTGGATTTGCCGACCCTGCTTCAATTAGACCGCCCGGATATGGTCGAATTTTATGACAGGTTTAATCAGGCGGTTTTGGATCTTTATACCTTGCCGATGCCTACCGTCTGCGCCATCGCCGGCCATGCCACCGCCGGAGGCGCCATTTTGGCATTGAGCGCCGACTTTCGATTTGTGTCATCGGGCCGAAAATTTATCGGATTCAACGAAGCTAAAATTGGCGTGCCGGTTCCTTATCTGGCCGATTTAATGCTGAGGCAGATCGTCAGTGACCGCTGCGCCACTGAAATGATGTTTACCGGTGAATTTATGGAGCCGGAACCGGCCCAAAGAGCCGGTCTAGTGGATGCCGTTTTCTCGCCGCAAGAGCTGGAAGAAAAAGCCGTTGTCAAAATCGCAGCGCTGGCGGCCCTGCCTCCTGACGGGATTACGGTGATAAAGAACAATCGGGTTGAAGCCGTGCGGTCCAAATACGAAGAAATGCGTAAAGTCGAAATCGATTTGTTTTTAAATTGCTGGTTCAGCCCTGAGGTTCAGGATTTGTTGAAGCAGGCTGCCAAAAAGTTTTGATACTTTGCAGTTGACCCAATGGGCCGGGTTAAGATAACCTTTACAAAAAGATTGAACCACCAGTTAAGTCGAACAAAATTTCACCATGCAATTTGATAGAGGAAAGATTACATTTATTTTTCTGGGCATCTTGGTGCTGATTGCCGTGGGGGTTGTGCTCAAAAGCGCCCAATCGGTAATTCTTCCGCTGATCATTGCCTGGCTGATGTCCTATCTTATCGGCCCGGCCATAAATTTCATGACGCAGCGCAAAATACCGACCACGCTGGCGGTTTTGATCATACTAATCCTTTTACTCGGTGTTTTTTATTTATCCTTTACATTTTTGTTTGCACGTTTTTCAGCGTTTGTGGCTGCCTACCCGAAATACCATACGCGCTTCACCGAACTGATTGCGCTTATAAGCAGCCAATGGAATCTGGAGTTCGATCCCCTCGCAGGAATTAACTGGGGGCAGAACATTGGCCGCTTTCTGGCTTCGGCGTCCAAGTCCATTTTTGTGTTTGTTTCCCAGCTGGTTCTGGTGATTATATTCCTTTTCTTCATATTGCTGGGCAAACCCTATTTTCGATACAAAATTCTTAAATCCTTTTCAACCGCAAACGCCGATCAGATTGCCAGTATTACCTTTTCAATCACCGGCCAGATCCGACGTTATCTGTCCTTGCAGTTTTTAATCAGTTTTACCACCGGCGTCCTGGTATGGCTGACGTTGGTCATTATCGGGGTGGATTTTGCCGTTACTTGGGGGGCGCTGGCATTTTTTTTAAATTTTGTTCCCACGGTAGGTTCCATTGTGGCCTCAATCCCTCCTATTTTGCTTGCACTGGTGCAATTCTATCCATCCTATTGGCCTGGCATCATTACCCTCATATCGGTTATGACCATCCAACTGGGCATGGGAAATGCCCTTGCCCCCAAATTAATGGGGGACCAATTAAATTTAAGCCCGGTGGTGGTCCTGCTTTCGCTGTTATTCTGGGGCTGGTTGTGGGGAATTGTCGGGGCGCTGCTCTCGATACCGATTGCGGCAACCATTAAAATCGTTTGCGAAAATATCGAAACCTTGCACCCCATCAGCGTCATGATGGGATCCGGCAAGACTTACCGGCGTGAATTCAAAGATTGATATGGCAATGAACAAAGGAAAATACGGCTGGACGGGTTTGAAAATAGTCAGATTTTTCACGATAGCGAGGCGTGAGGAGGAGAAAAAGCGCAGCGTACTTTAGTACGTAAGCGCATTTCGAGGACGAACAACAAAGCTGTCGGGTAAAAGTCGGTTGTTTACAAACCATTTTACCAGCCGGCCTCTTTTTTGAGCGACCTCAGCGTATGCACCAGACAAGCCTTTAGCGTGACATTCACATTTTCTCCGGTAATTGCACTGGCTGCAAACGAAGGTACCTTGAGCTGGTGATTGTAAGCCTTTTCCATCTCTTCAACCGGCATTAGCGGAACC
>JASFTL010000149.1:0-8308 GCA_050053555.1 Desulfobacterales bacterium | reverse complement strand
TGGTGATCCAGATTTCAAAAGTATAATAAGTTGTCGACATCAACTCCATCCCTTGAAATGTTAATTCCTGAATCGAGATGACCGAGACGATGGCAGAATCTTTGATGGTCGATATGAACTGACCGCCAAGCGGTGGCAGAATACGCTGAATGGCTTGAGGCAGGATAACAAATCGCATTCGCTGCCACTTTGACAATCCCAATGCATCCGCTGCTTCCCATTGACCCTTTTCTATGGATTGGATCCCGCCACGGACGATTTCGGTGATATAGGCGCCTTCAAATATGGACAGAGTGAGCAGCGCTGAGATAAAGGCAGTGAACAGAGATGGCTTGGCAAATAGAAACGTCATCAGAGCTAAGGTCTTCTCGCCCCGGGTCCTGATAAACTCTTCCACACCGAAAATCGGCAGGATTTGGTTGCTGACAAAAAAATAAAAAATAAAAATTAAAACCAACGGCGGCAAATTACGGATCAACTCAACATAGGTCCCTCCCACCAAGCGTTTAAATAAACTCTGACTGATCCGAAAAAGTCCCATCCCAATTCCGATAAAGGTGGCCAAAACGGTAGCCCAGATGCTCAATCGAATGGTGGTCAGAAAGCCCTCTACAAGAATATTCGGCACCCAGCTGCTTGTCGCGGAATCATAGCGAAAAAAATACTGAGGAATGCCACCCCAATTCCACTTATAGCTCAGGCCAGCCGAGACTTTATGAAAGATATAAAATCCGAACGCGCAGATCAGGGCGCCTAAAAACAGATCGATCAACGTGATTTTGGGTCTGGTGGTCGTCACTTTATACCTATTTGATCAAATTCTCCCAGTCTTTGGTCTCAAACCAGTAATGTTTGCGTTCTGCAAGCCAGCCTTTGGCTTGCATTACCCGGATCCAGTTATCGAAATAATTGAGCGTATCAAAATCGCCCTTTCTAAGGGCAAAGCCGATGGGTTCTTTGGTAAAGGTTCCTTTGACAGGCAAAAAAAGCTGATCCGGGTATTTGATAGCTTGAAACGCAGGCAGCGGTGCGGATGCCACGGCCGCATGGGCTCTTCCGTTCAGCACTTCCTGGATTACCTGAGCTTCATCATCAAAGAATTTCTTTTGAGCCTTGGGCATAAATTTATTAGCGGCATCGGCAGCTGTCGAGCCCAGTCTGGCGGCAATTATGATATTGGAACGATTGAAAATCTCTAAACCGGTAAAACCGGCTGCCATTTTTTTGTTCGCTACAATCGATTGGCCGGCATAGTCATAGGGGATGGTGAAATTGACCTTTAAATTACGATCCGGCCGAATACTCATTCCTCCAATGATGACATCAAACTTGCCTGTCAGCAGTGCGGGTATAATTCCCGCCCATTTGGTCGGGACAAATTCTATTTTTACCCCCAAATCCTGGGAGAGCTGTCTGGCCACATCAATTTCAAAGCCGATGAGTTGGCCGGTCTTATCCTTCATCGCCCAGGGGACAAATGTAGACATGCCGACCCGTAGATTCCCGCGTGCCATGACTTGCTCGACGGTGCTTTCCTGAACGAGCTGTTGCTGGAGCTTTCCAGCCAAAGCGTGTTTTGTCATTATCCCGATGACTGACAACAAGATGAGCAGGGCCAACGAGAGATTAAATTTTTTCATATCATTCCTCCTTACGCTGAATAGATTGGCTATTATTTATAAATTTTTGACCAAAGGTTTTTAGCTGATTGTCCCTCAGCCTTACGATTCAATCCTCATGCGCTTTTCCATATAGAAGACAGTTGCCGATAAGGCCAAGGTCATGGTTAAATAAATAGCGGCAACGGTAAACCAGATTTCAAAAACCAAGAAGGTTTCAGCGATTATCGTCTGCGCGCGCATCGTCAGATCGTAAATGGCGATCGTGCTGACCAGCGCGGAATCTTTTATGAGAGAGACCGCCTGGCTGGTCAACGGTGGTAAAATACGCCTGAGCGCCTGGGGCAGTATAACCAAACGGTAGGTTTGATAGGTGTTGAGGCCGATGCTAAATGCGGCTTCCCACTGGCCCGGTTGAATGGAAATGATTCCGGCTCGAAATATCTCAGATGCATAAGCGCCCTCAAAGAGACTCAAGGCCAACACGGCCGAAGTAAACCCGCTGATATTCAATACGGGAGACAAAACAAAATAAATGAAAAAAAGCTGAACGAGCAAGGGGGTGTTGCGAATGATTTCAAGATATCCCCGGGCGATAATTCTGCCCAGATATGACTGCGAGAGACGCATCAGGGCAGAAGTCAATCCAAATATAAAGGCTAGTACCAGGCTGATGGCGGTTATGCGGACCGTAATCAGTAAGCCCTGGATCAACAGGCCTGGCACAGGTTGGTTGGCTGACGTAGAAATAATGTATTGAGGTACGCGGTACCACTGCCAATGGTAACCCAGTTGTCGGGTTCCATTTATCATTAACCAAGTGACAGCGGCCATGACAATTAAATATTTAAGCACACCTGCTAAGATCGGTCCTTTTAAGCCGCTTGATTTAGAAGGGCGCTTTGGAAACGCTGAGGTATTCATTTTGCTGCTCTCAAAGCTAAATCGATTGATCGAGCGATTTGCCGTAGGTGGGTACTCGGATGCCTTCTTTCAATGTCAGGCTTTGTAAAGGAGCAGGTATCAATTTACCGCGCTGCACGAATAAATTCGGATGCTCACCATGGCTTACCGGGATAATCGTAGACTGACCCAACAATCCTCCGAAATAGGCGCTATTGCCGGCTTTTTTCCCGGGCACCGGTATTAATCGCGTTGCGGTTGTTTTATTGTTGATAACGCCGATTGACATTTCGTCAGCAATACCGGATCTGTCCTGCCCTAAAATAGAGATAATCGCTTTGTTCATGAAATTGGCTCCGAAAACTCGATAACGAACGGATGCTCTGGTCGGATTTATGGTACAATATTTTGCTATTCATCAACCCATTGACAAGATCTGTCAACCGAAGCAAATATACGGACTGCTTTGAACAATTCGTGTGTGAATCAAGCTATGATGTAAATCGATCAATACGTTATGCGAAAGGGGAGGTCAACCATTATGAAGGCATCTTGTAATCTGTAACGATCCGTGCAATTCGTTCCATAATGTAATGACTAAGACGTTCCGCTTTTTCGGTGGTTATGACAGGTATGCCTTCGGCCAATCTTTCGACTTCATCATCGCTGATGTCCGTCATTTTGTTTACCAAAAAGCGGTCTACCTCACCATCATCAATGAGGAAACCGCAGGCACCGAAAGCTCCGATATATTCTCCGCCAATAAAAATGGGCACAACAAGTTTGAGCATTCCGGCATCACATTCTTCAATAACGGGCTGCTGGGACCGCATGGCTAAAGCGGCAAGGTTCATATGTGCGGGTGCGCAGATAAAGCTTTGTCCTTTATCCGTCGCTTTAATTTCAGGACATAATCGATTGGCCCAGTTCTTAAATTCAGATATTCGGTAGCCTTTTATGTCAAATACATTTACATCCAATCCGGATTTTTGATGGATATCTTTTTCTAATTCAATCCATATGTCCAACGGTACCAGGTCAGTTAGATTCATGCGTGGTTCCTCTTGGTTTTTCAATTTTTATAAGTGTTTTGTAGCTTTTATGCTTTGGCAAAACCTTTAGCGTGATTGTATACCCGGAGAGGGGCCTTTTATATCAGAATCGATCATTTTTGCAAGAAGCTATTTTAAAAACACATTTTTTCTCCTTCTGCAGATCCCCCCATCAGGATCGCTGTACGGGTTGTTAGCTGGCAGAGACGTTTTGTGCTGTATTCGACCATTTTACCACGGGGGTCAAAATCAACCGCTTTACTATCGGATGCGAAGATAATACCTTTTTTATCTTATCTTCGCCTACCCAAATTGCTTGTCAGGACAAATACTTTAGACCTCCTTAGTTTGATTATATTAAATCTGGTCAACTTGAATAGAAGTAAACTATATCGAATTGGCAAAAGATTTTCATTATTTTACTAGTTAGGGTTGTAATTTTAAAAATGTTTGATAAAATGTAAGACAGTAAAGTGGTTGTGGATAGAAATATATTTTTATCAAAAATAGAAGGAGGAAGGAATTATGGCCATTTTAAAACGCGATTTACAAGCTGTTAAAAAAGACATTGTAGCCCTCCAGAAGAAGATGGAGAAGTTATTAAAAGCTTATGAAAAACCCCAAAAGCCTAAAGCGGTAAAAAGGCCAAAGAGAAAAGTTGCAAAAGCCAAAACCAAACGTGCTGTCAAGGCGAGAAAAACCACTCCGAGGAAAAAAGCACCGACGATGACTGCAACCGAACAGATATTAAGAATTGTCCGTCGATCTAGAAAAGGCGTGGATGTTCCCAGGTTGAAGGCAAAAACTGGATTTGATGATAAAAAAGTCAGAAATATTGTATTTAGAGCCTCAAAGGAAGGAAAAATCAAAAAGGTCGGCAGAGGAATTTATGTGGGTGCTAAATAGTTCCCATTCGGTCCGCCTCAGGCAGATTCCGTTGAAACAATATCATCTTGGGATGAGCACGAATTCAATCAGTAAAAGACAATTAAAAAGGCATCTCGATTCTTTCGAGATGCCTTTATCATGCCGGGTAAATTTAAGTTTCTTCCTTTTCTACATTTTTCGCTGCAGGTCCTCTCTCGCCGACTTCAATTTCAAATGACACCCGGTCTCCTTCCGAGAGAGTGCGGAATCCTGACATGTTGATCGCAGAATGGTGAACAAATATATCATCACCCTCTTCCTGCTCGATAAAACCATAACCTTTTCTGTTACTAAACCATTTTACAACTCCATTCGGCAAAACATGGCCCCCCTTCTTCTAAAAATTATTGCCAAAAGCCCCGGTCCACGCTCTGATCAAGAAATTTTTCCTGCAGAGTTCAAATGAATGCATGGTCCGGGTTACCCCAATATTAATCCAATTAAAACAAATGCGTATTAAAGGTCAAGTAAAAATATCGCTTCGAAGTCACGATGCGTACCCCATTGTCATTTTAGATCCAATGGATTGATTTTCGCCAGTACCACTTTGGGCTCTGGATTGTCAAGCGATAGTGAGTGCCTCACTTTTACCTAAATTGAGCGTTTCAAATTTTAAAAAGCAACTCATTTTGTCTGATATTCAATGAATTCTGTCGATTAATATTTTTAAAATTTAAAACCCCTCGGGGGATTGCCGATCTTACCACATCTACTGCGTCAGATACCATTCCGCATAGACAACTATAGCGGAATGGCATCTTCCTTGTAGCTGTGGCAAACTCGACAATCGCTCAAGTTAGGCCCTAACATGAGCGTTTCAATAAAAATTTTGTGCTGTTTTAGGTTGCAGCTACTTATGGGTTATGTTGTAATTTGACAGACGTTAACAGAGCAATAGATATTCTTTGCACCCGGTTCTCTCCGGGCCTCAATTTAAAAGAAAGGGTATCGTATGGAGATTACAGCAGCCATTATGGATCAAATAAATACCAATTCGCTCTACAATGCTTTCGGCATCAAAATTGAGAAGGCAGGTGACGGCAAGGCAACATCCCGCTTAAAACCAAATTCAGAGCTATGTTGGCCGTTTGCGGAACAGCCTCATGGCGGTGTTTTATTTACCCTGATGGATACGACGATGGCTTGGGCGGTGTGGTCTCAATTAGACTCCGGTTTTAATTGCACAACCATAAATCTAGATATTCATTATACCATGCCGGCCAAAGGCGGTTTTTTTGCCTGTTCGGCCTGGAGCACCCACAAGACGGGTCGCACCAATTTTGTACGCGCCGATATTCATGACCGCGATGACCAATTGGTGGCGATGGGCCAGGCAACGTTTCGTATTATTCCAATTGATTTGCTTAAATGATAAAGATATCAACCGCGAGAGTTTTTCTAAGAAAGTGCAGTTCTTTCGGGATACTGAATCCTATTTTTATTATGGCTACGCTTTTTGGATATTATACTCCCCGCCAGATGGTTATTTCATCTGAGCAGCTTCAGCAATTTCTCTTACCTGTAAAGCCTTTCGTATTATTTCGAGATCTTCTTTAACCGGCAAACGAAACGCATCCGGAAATTACAGAAAAGCGTGAAAATCTTTAAATAAATATTTATTTTTTTCTTGAAATCAATATTATAATAATATAAGATTTATTCTATGGGCAATAAGAAAACATTTTCCACCCGGATCGACGAAGATAAACTAAAAGCACTCAAGCACCTTGCGGTTGACCTTGATAAATCCTTAGGCGTTCTGCTGGAGGAGGCAATCGAAGATCTTTTAAAGAAATATAAAAGAAAAAGAAAGTAAAAGCACTTGATGAATTACATTCATGTGATGTGAATTCAGTAAAAAGGGAACAAGTTGATATGCATGGGTACAGATTAGTCAACATAGAAGGGAGCGGTCCAAAAGAAAAAAGGGGGAATCTGAGCACAGGCTAAAAGCATGGTGTAAACCTTATTACCTTAAGGAGACATAAAAATGGCCGCAACCAAAGGAAGCCGGTGTTTAAAAAAAGAGCAAAAATATGTTCACCAGATCAAACTAAAAGAAGGCCTTACCGTTAAATGTGTTTGCCCCAAATGCGGGACAAACCACAGGATGAAAATGCTTTGGACTGGAAGGGGCCGGCCAAAAAAGTTTTGCCCGCCATGCAAAATTTTTGTTTCATCCGTTGAGCAAGCGGATCTTTGTGGTGTACCCACAAGCCTGAACAGCGGAATTGAATAATCGCATGCCAACAAATAGATGTTATCTGCTGCGTCATTGTTGCTTTCATCAGTTGAATGCAGATCGCACAATGGTTGAAGTTCCTGTTATATTCATTGGACTGCAATTCGAGCGCCATCCTTCTTAGAAAGCAGCCAAGTTGCGACGCAGATCTTAATCCGCAGTACATGATGGGTATCGTCCATGATTGGCGCCATTGCCGGAGATATCATAGGATCCGTGTTTGAAAGCCATCCGGTCAAAACCACTTCCTTTCCCCTGTTTTCAAAATCTTCAAAGTTTACGGATGATACGGTCTTAAGCCTTGCCGTTGCAGATGCGATTTTAAATAAAATAGATTATGCAACCGCTCTAAAGACCTACGGGCGAAAATACCCGAATGCCGGATATGGCATGTCTTTTTACAGCTGGATGCAGTCTTCCGATACAAAGCCTTACAACAGTTGGGGCAACGGTTCGGCGATGCGTGTCAGTCCCGTGGGATTTGCATTTGATTCCATAAATGATGTTTTGCGTGAAGCGAAAAAAACTGCCGAAGTCACTCACAGCCACCCTGAAGGCATAAAAGGTGCCCAGGCGACCGCCTTGGCGATTTTTTTGGCACGCCAGGGGGTTGCTAAAGAAGAAATTCGCATGCAGATATGGCATCGATTTGATTACAACCTGAATCGCAAGCTGGCTGAAATCAGACCTGATTATTTCTTCGATATATCGTGTCAGGGATCTGTGCCTGAATCGATTATTGCTTTTCTGGAGTCAAATGATTTTGAAGATGCGGTCCGCCTGGCAATTTCGCTGGGTGGAGACAGTGATACAATGGGATGTATTGCCGGTGGTATTGCTCAAGCATACTACGGAAAAATACCGGCCAGCATTATTGATCAGGTTAATCAGCGGCTGCCCGCAGCGTTTTTGAGTATAGTCGATCGATTTAACTCAACGTTCGGTTGTGCATTTTAACAAAATCGGCAGGCGGCAGGCGGCGGGGCAAAACCATTTGCGGTTCGAAACCATCGCCGTCCTATCCTCTGGGATGATATTTCTGATGTAATTTTTTAAGATGATCTCGGGTGACATGCGTGTAAATTTGGGTTGTCGAAATATCTACATGCCCCAGCATGATTTGCACCGCTCTTAAGTCGGCGCCGCCTTCCAACAGGTGACTGGCAAACGAATGCCTCAAGCTGTGTGGTGTAATTTTTTCATTAAGTCCAGCCTGAACAGCATAGCGTCGCAGCAACTTCCAAAATCCCTGACGTGTTATGGGTTTGCCTGCGCGGGCAATGAAAAGATACGGACTGCGTGTTTGCTTCAAACGCAGCGGTCTGGCGGTTTTCAGATAATGACTGATTTTATCTTTGGCATGAATGCCGATCGGCACAATCCGTTCTTTGGAACCTTTGCCAAAGATGCGTACGAATCCGGCATCCAGATTGACATCTTGTAATTTTAGATTGATAAGTTCTGATACTCGCAATCCGGCCGCATAAAGTAATTCCAGCATGGCAGCATCTCTGATACCCACCGGTTTCTTATGGTCCGGGGCCTGAAGCAAAAGCAAAATTTCA
>JASFTL010000148.1:0-8433 GCA_050053555.1 Desulfobacterales bacterium | reverse complement strand
TCCAAAACGTCCAGGATATGCTTGATTTCAGCGAGGTTCTCGCCTTGGGAGGTCCCTAAAATATAGCCGGTAACCCGGCGGCGGCCAAAAGGGATCAGAACGCGTTTTCCGATTGATACGAACGGCAGCAGATCTTTCGGAACGCTGTAAGTGAAGGTCTTATAAACAGGTAATGCAACCGCAACCTGAATATATTCGTTTTCGGATGTCATGAAGATAGAAAGCAGTATACGAGCCTCCAAAAAACATTACAGGCCCTTGGGTTGACATTAGGTAAGACGATCTAATCGTTTAAATTTTATAATAAAATAGATATACTAATTTATAAAATGATGATAATATATCGTTAAGTTAGAATGGATTCAACCCATAGTGTGTCGTTATGCAAAAACGCTAAAGATTATCCGAACCGGACGGTTCGTGATCATGGGAGGAAGTTATGCGAAACGTTACAAAAACATGGATAGTTTTCGGTGTGATCGCAGCTTTAATCTGTGGTCCCTTCGCGAGTGCAGCCTTAGCCGCAGAGTATTTTGAGACCCGCGAGCCCGATGGTGGCGCCATGATCTATGACTTTTTGGTGATCCGGCCGATCGGGGTGGCCGCCACTATCCTTGGATCAGCTTTTTGGCTGGTGTCTCTTCCATTCTCAGCATCAGGTGATAATGTCGGCACTGCAACTGAAAAGCTTGTTAAAAAACCTGCCGCGTATACCTTTAAAAGACCTTTAGGCGAATTTTAACACCCAAAATAACTTCTTTTGCTTCTTGACACGAGAGTATTAATTGAATATACGAGGCTGCAATTAAATACTCACGATACAGCTGTACCCTTTTTCGTATTTGTCCTGCCTGTTGTCACATACGCGTTGAACCCTTCACAAAAGGAGGCTGCCGTGCCGGTACACGTTGTAGACCACCCCTTGATCAAACATAAACTCGCATTTTTGCGTAAAAATGACATCACAACCAAAGATTTTCGCGATCTGGCTTGTGAATTGGCCAATCTTCTGACCTATGAAGCCACCCAGCATTTTGAGACCGAAAGAGAAACCATCCAGGGCTGGGCCGGCCCGGTTGAAGTGGAAAAAATAAAAGGTAAAAAAGTCACGGTGGTCCCCATTCTGAGGGCCGGACTTGGCATGATGGATGGCGTCCTCAATCTCATACCGACTGCCAGAGTCAGCGTGGTCGGCCTGTACCGCAATGAGGAAACGCTTGAGCCGGTCAAATATTACGTTAAAATGACCAATCAGATGGAAGAACGAATCGCCTTGATTCTTGACCCCATGCTGGCTACCGGCGGCACGGTGATTGCAACCATCGATCTTTTAAAAGAATCCGGCTGTAAACAAATCAAAGGAATTTTTATGGTTGCAGCACCTGAAGGGATCGAGAAACTGCAAAACGCCCATCCCGATGTGGAAATATGGGTAGCTGCAATTGACGAAAAACTAAATGAAGTCGGGTACATATTACCCGGGCTGGGAGATGCGGGCGATAAGATATTTGGAACCAAGTAAAATCGCCCCGTGGTAACCCAGAGTCGCCTTACCTTTTAGCTATCAAAGGATCGGTACGTCTATGGACGTAAGGAACTGGATTACAAGTTACAAATTAACTTACAAAGACAGTCTGTTCAGTATCCAGATTCTTTTGATCGCATTCGGCGCGCTCATTACCGTACCTGTTCTTACGGGCCTCGATCCAAACGTCGCTTTATTTACAGCCGGTGCCGGGACCCTTATCTTTCATTTCGTTACAAATAGGGTCATCCCTGTTTTTCTGGCTTCATCATTTGCGTATACGGCGCCGATTTTGGTTGCGACAAAAACATGGGGTATTCCGGCGGCTCTTGGAGGATTGGCTGTGGCCGGCCTGGTCTATATGGCGATCGGCGGCATTATCCAATGGAGAGGCCGAAAATTTATCACGACCCTTTTTCCGCCTGTTGTTGTGGGGCCGGTCATTATGGTCATTGGTCTGATGTTGGCGCCGGTTGCTGTTTCGATGGCCCTGGGAAAAGCGAATCCTGAACATCTCATCCCTGAAAAAAGCGCCTTGCTGATTGCGATGACCTCTTTGGCAGCAAGCGTTTCAGTGTTCCTCTTCACTCGGGGAACACTGAAATTGATTCCGATTCTTTGCGGTTTAGCTGCT
This sequence comes from Desulfobacterales bacterium, assembly GCA_050053555.1. Classification (GTDB taxonomy): domain Bacteria; phylum Desulfobacterota; class Desulfobacteria; order Desulfobacterales; family JAHEIW01; genus JAHEIW01. The sequence continues at coordinate 6,274 of JASFTL010000148.1, read as the reverse complement.
GGTTATCTGGTTTCCATCCCTTTTGGAGTTCTCGATTTTTCAGTCGTATCCAACGCACCGTGGATCGCTTTTCCCGGGTTTGTCATCCCTGAATTTAAATTTGATGCCATCGTATTTCTGGTGCCGGCCGCCGTTGTACCCATAATTGTTCATTTTGGTGATATGATTGCCATTGGCGAGGTCACGGAAAATGATTTTCTGAAAGATCCGGGTGTTCACCGCACGCTGCTGGGCAACGGCGTTGCAACCACATTTGCGGCCTGTATCGGTGGGCCCCCGCTTCGCATTAATGCTGAAGTCACGGGAACGGTGGTCACCCTAAAACGGTTTGAGCCGTCTCTAATGGTCTGGGCTGCACTGTTTGCAATCCTGCTGGCTTTTTTCGGTAAACTGGGCGCCCTGCTTCAAACGATACCAAGCCCGGCAACCGGCGGCATCCTGATTATACTTTTTGGCTCGCTTGTGGTGGTCGGAATCAATTGTCTGAAAAAGAACCGAACACAATTAATGGATCTTAGAAATCTTTTAATTGTCGCGCTTATTCTGGTGTTTGGAATCGGAGGAATAACCTTTTCAGCGGGGGCATTCACGCTCAAAGGGGTGGGTTTGGCAGCACTCGCGGGCGTAATTTTAAACCTGATTCTTCCGGATAAAAATGCCGCACAAGAAAGCTGACCTAGAAAATATCCCACCCTAAATCCACGATTTTTTCAGCCTGGCTGAAGGATTCTTTTCGAATTTTCCACTTTGATTGATCCGATCATCTATTTTTATAATTTGAAGGCTCTCCTAAGGCCTCCGAATCGCACAAAATCCAGGCCACAAAAAAAGTGTTGATATGTAGTTATATTGACAATATGATTTCGAGCAATATCTTGCAAAATGATCATCGTCGCATCTTGGTCAATACCATGTCAAAGATGGTTTTGTATTGACGGCAAGGAGCTGAGTAAATAAGGGGGGAATGTTTTTTGACGGTTATTTCCGAGAAGCCCCCATGGGGCGCGTCAGTAAGGGGATTACGGCCGCATGGGTCCTCAACAATACATCTTAAAACCTGGCCTACGGCAGCCGATCCGCTAAAATTCACCCCGGAGCAGCCCCAAAGGACCGATTCCCACGGCAGCGCTCACCATCGCTGCCTGTTACGGGGTAAGCCAGAAATTATGGGGGCGTTATCGATGCCTGCGAAAATTTTGTTGCGGACGGCTGCGGTCGGATCCCCTCACGGGCCGGCATATGTCGCAGATTGTCACGTAATGATTTTCAGGTAAAAACGAGCAGATCTTTCAAGTAAACAGGTCAAAGCGGTTTTAATGCTTAGGTTTTCAAAGTGAAAGGAGGGCATCATGGCAGATGAATTAAACACCATCAGAGGCGTCCTTAAAAGCAATCGTGAGAATCTTCTCAAACGGGCAAATGTTGTTGCCACCGGAGTTGGCTATAAAGAGAGCGGGGGTGAAAAAACATCGACCCTTTGTATTGTGTGCTCCGTGAAAAAGAAAGTAGATGCCGGTCAGCTATCAGGCCAGGATTTGGTACCGGCGGCCGTTGCGGGCATACCCACGGATGTGGTACAGACCGGCGTTATCCGAGCCCTGCAGGCCCCCACCGGTCGTTTCCGTCCGGCACCCGGAGGGGTCAGCGTCGGCCATATAGCCATTACCGCCGGAACGCTGGGCTGCTGGGTAACCAAAGACGGCCAAAAGGTCATGCTATCCAATAACCACGTTCTGGCAAACAGCAACGATGCTGAAATCGGGGATCCGATCTTGCAGCCGGGCCCGTTCGATGGCGGCAATTTTCCTCAGGATCACATCGCAAATCTAACGCAATTTGTGCCGATCTCATTTGAAGGCGATCCAAGTGAGTGCCCGTTTGCCAATGCAGTAATCGCGGTTTTCAACGCCGGTTGCCGGGTCATCAGCAGCAATACCCGTTATAAAGTGATCAAATTGCAGGCTGATGATAATCTTGTCGATGCAGCTATTGCGACACCGCTTGATCCTGCAGATGTAAAGGATGAAATTTTGAATATCGGACCGATTCAGGGCACGGTTGTGGGTGAACTGGGCATGGCCATTAAGAAAAGCGGACGGACCACCGGTCTTACGACCGGACAAATTCTGCAGGTCGACGTAACGGTCAATGTTCAATACGGCGAAGGCCGGATAGCGCGTTTCACCGATCAGTTGATGGCCGGCGCCATGAGTCAGGGCGGGGACAGCGGTTCGGCCGTGCTGGATGACAATGACCGCCTAACCGGGCTTTTGTTTGCCGGCAGTGATACGACCACCATTATTAACCGTATCGAAAATGTATTTAGCGCTTTGGGGATTTCACTATGAAAACGATCGTGCTGATTATCGTAGTTGTTATGATGCCCCTGTTGGCGCTTGGAGATGATATAGTCATGTCTTCATCAATTCAGGAAGTTAAAAAGCAACACGAAGCCTTGCTTTTAGATATGCCAGGTGTTGTCTCGGTCGGAATCGGTCTGGACTCCAGTGGTAATCAGGCCATTATCGTGGGTTTGGACGGATCGCATCCTGAAACCGAGGCAAAAATACCTTCGATGCTGGAGGATTTTCCGGTTGTGATTCAAATCGTCGGACCAATTAAGGCGCAATAGGGTCTGAGCTCCGCCGCACACGACGGCCGCTGCGGCTGCCAGCGGCCTCAGCGCAATCAAATCCTGGTGCTTGATGTCATCGAACTGAATTCGCAGATAAATGATTTGCGGGCGAGAGAGTCTCTCGCCCGTTTTATTTTACGTTTTCAAGGAACGGCTATCAATGAAGATGCGACCCGGAGAGCGCGGAATGATATGCTTGACAACTATCTAAAATTTTTATATTTTTTAGTATAATCATTTACACGGATGAGGGTAAATTTTGGTTAAGCTTTTCCGAGTCGGCAAACAAATGACGGATGCGATTTTGACAGTACTGAAATATGTCAGGGATACCACCGGGATTGAACCCAGCCAGGAAGAAATTGCCAATGCCTTAAAAAGCTACTTTATATTAAATGAAATCGGGAATCAGATCAGATTTCAACGTAAAAACCCGATTGCCCAGGATCAGCCGGAAACCGCTTCAAATAATCCATTTTGGAGATTAAACCTGATGGGAGGGCCGCCAAAAAACAATTTGCTCAGAGCGGGATTATGCCACGAAGAAATGCAGGTCGCCATTCAGACGGCCCGGGATTTCGTGACCAAATCCAGCGGAGCGAAACCCAGCGAAGATGAAATCGCCTTAAGCATTAAATGTAATTTTATACTCAGCGAAATTAAAAACCAAATCGACTGGCAGCGGCATGGCTCCACTAAAGGTAACCCCAACTCAAAAAAACCCGCATAAATTTAATTCAGATCCCTATACGACTGCGCCCTCCAATTTTTTACCGCTAAACCTTCCTGCAACTTAACCGATAATCCATATAGGCTTATCAAATCCTGGTCGCATTAGAACCGGCACCGGCCTGTCGTCCGCCGCCCTTATGGTGCAATAATAATTATCTGAAGACGAAATTGCGGCATAAGGAACTGTAAAAATAAATTAAACAGCCGATCGTTTTTTTTTGACAACCACTTAAGGTTGACAGCGGGGCACAATTTGAGGAAACATTTTTCTTAACGAAAAAAGGAAAAAGCATGCAGTTGAATAGATTTTTTTTAGCATTTTTCGTGCTGATTCTGGCTATGGCAACATCTTCAGCGGAAATTTACAAATGGGTGGATGAGGACGGCGTCATTCATTATTCTGATTCGGGATCTCAAGATATTTCTGAGGTCAGCGAGGAGGAACAGATTCAATCTCCTGAACCAGAACCGCTGGATACCCCTCAGGCAAACGAAGAAAGACAGAATGCGGAGCTGCCTTCAGATTTTTTTGATATCTTAGACCAATCTGCAGATGAAGCCGAGGCGGACGAAGCACCGACAGTGGAGATTTATGTGACAAGCTGGTGCAGATATTGTCATGCAGCCAAAAATTTCTTCCGTTCGAGGGGAATCGAATTTACGGTATACGATATTGAAAAAGATAGGGACGCTGCCCGTCGTATGATGACTTTTACAAAAATAAAAGCAGTGCCCTTTGTCGTCATTAATGGTCGCGGAATCCAGGGCTATTCCGAGCAGGCTTACGAATTGGCTTTAAAAAACTAGCGCCACCCCCAGTATGCGCTTAATCCATCTCAGACGGATAAGCGCCCAATTGAATATTCATTCCCATCTGTGCGCCACGATCCCTGCACGGCCTTCCAGTCAACAGAACGCCCTTAGGAGCGCTTCCAAAAAATTTGATTGCATCTTAGAAACAGGCCGGATACTTTATGCCGAGTTTATTTATATGCGTTCATCAACGCCAGTAGATTTTTTCGCTGATTGTCTATTACAGGAGGATCCAGTCATGAAGACTAGAAATAAGTTGCTAATATTTTTATGCATATTTGTCTGCATATTGAGCATCAATAGTTGCGCCGGTCGCGGGCAGGCCAGAGCGATTCGCAGCCATGTTGCCGCGGCTTATGGTGCCGCAAAATTTGATCAAATTGCGGAGATCCACTATACATTCAACATCAAAATCGACAATAAAGAGATCAGCCGGACTTGGATCTGGGAGCCTCAAAAAAACCGTGTCACGCTGAGAGGCACGCTGGCCCAAGGCGGTTTGATCAGGTACAACCGTGACATTTTGAAGGAATTAGCGCCCGAACAGCTAAAAAAAATCGACGCCTGGTATCTCAACGATCAGTATTGGTTAACATTTCCGCTGCACCTGGCCTGGGACACCAACATCAAGGTGACATTGGACGCCCGGCAGACTGGATTGCCCATCGGTCAGGGAAAGGCCCGCAGACTGATTGTCACTTATCCACCCGGTGCAGGAAACCCACACGCAGACGTATATGAATTGTACATTGGCGACAACGACCGCATTGTCCAGTGGGTCTGTCATCAGGAAGGTGCACCCAAGCTTACTCGCATGAGCACCTGGGAAGAACACCGCAAGGTGGGACCTTTGCTAATTTCGATGGATCGTCGGGGGCCGGACGAAAATTTCCGCGTATGGTTTACCAATGTGGCCGTTCGGCTGGTGGGAACAAATGAGCTAATCGAGGCCAAGTGAGGCAAAATTTCAGCAAGAGGTCAACCGTGTCTGGGCGGGTGAGGAATAATCCACACCACAGCGGAGAATTTAGCAGCAATGCCATCTAAAATTCTATTTTGGCTTTACATGATAAACGCGACCTTGTTAATTATTCATGAAATTGACTCGGCCTTCTGGAAAGAATGGGAGCTGTTCAAATTACCCGGCGGCATCGGTGGATTCTTGATCTTGCATTTTCCGATTGTTTTCTTTATTTTGTACGGCCTGGTTTTAGTCTCCAGGCGATCATTTGCGGGATTAATCATTTCGTTAATATTATGCGCAGGTGGTATTTTCGCGTTTTGCATTCATATGGTCTTTATCCGAAGCGGCCGGCATGAATTCAGTACGCCTATTTCGCGAACCATTTTAACCCTCATGCTGATGGTATCGACACTTCAGGCAGCCGTAACGATTTATTTATTGTTCACCTGAGGAAATGGTTGATATATTATCCAAACTGCGCGGCGGCGACCGTCGCTCGATTGGAAAAGTCAAAGACGTTGTTCGCGCCGTTCGAAAAAAGCCGGATCTATTTAAAGACCTGGTAACCGGGCTTTTTGAAGAAGATCCGGTTGTACGCATGCGCGCGGCTGATGCCATGGAAAAACTGTCGCTGGATAATCCAAAATTTTTGCAGCCATTCAAACTCAAACTCATGCGCCTGGCTAAAGTGAGCCGACAGCAAGAGTTGCGCTGGCATATTGCGCAGATGATTCCGCGCTTAAAATTAACGCCAAAAGAAGCTGCGACGATGACGGAAATTTTATTTGGCTACCTAAACGATAAAAGCAAAATTGTTGTCACATTTGCCATGCAGGCCCTGGCGGATTTGGCCCTAAGGGAGGCGATTACATCAACACGGGTAATCGGGGCGATAGAAAAATTAATTCAAACCGGCAGCCCGGCCATTCAATCCCGGGGAAGAAAATTGCTCCCCGCATTAAAGAACCTCTCGCAGGAACGAAATGCCACTTAAAACATTTAGCTAAACCGAGGCTTGAATGCGGAAAAAGGTCTATATTGCCTATACAGGTGGAACCATCGGCATGAAAAGTACAGAAGATGGTTATGCGCCGGCTACTGGATATCTTGAAGAACTGATGAATACGATA
>JASFTL010000147.1:0-8434 GCA_050053555.1 Desulfobacterales bacterium | reverse complement strand
GCAGTCCTTTGATCTGCCCCTGGTAATCCACTTGGCTGAATCCAAAAGCGAAGTTGAGCAAATAAAGGAGCGTTATAACAAAACCCCGGTCGAACACCTTGCTGATATCGGTGTGCTGGCCCCAAACGTTGTTGCCTGCCATTGTGTGGAATTGACCGAAAACGATATCTCCTTGCTCAAACGCTATGATGTGAAAGTGGCCCATAACGCGGAAAGCAACATGAAGCTGGCATCCGGCGTGGCACCGATCCCAGAGCTGATAAACAATGGGGTCTGCGTGGGCCTGGGAACGGATGGATGCGCCAGCAACAACGACCTGGATCTTTTTTTAGAAATGGACACGGTGGCCAAACTTCACAAAGCCAAAACGCTGGATCCAACCGTAATGGATGCCCGGCAGGTTTTAAAAATGGCCACCAACCATGCCGCCCGGACCCTGGGCCTGGATCAATTTGTTGGCGCCCTTGAGGCGGGCAAAAAAGCGGACCTTATCATTATCGACACAAATAAACCTCACCTGACGCCCATGTACAATCCGGTTTCCCACCTGGTGTATGCCGTCATGGGAAGCGACGTCACGACCTCAATCATTAACGGCACGGTGGTGATGGAAGAGCGCAAGCTTGAAACGCTGAACTTAAAAAAGGTAATGGACGACGTCAACCAAATTGCAAAGGAAATAACAGCAGACACACAAATAAAATAAAGCTGGCTAGCAGAAAAAGAGCGGTGAATCCATGGCTTACGATCTTGTCATCCATAACGGAACTATTGTTACGGTTAACGCCAAATTTGAAATTATCCCCGACGGTCTGATTTGTATCAAATCAGGTCGACTTCAGCGCATCGAGTCCATGTCCTCCCAGAAACCGCTTCCGGCGGCAGACGAAAGCATCGATGCCGATGGCGGTCTCATTATGCCGGGTCTGGTGAACACCCATACCCATCTTCCCATGACCCTGTTTCGGGGACTTGCCGATGATCTACCGCTGGACGTCTGGTTAAACAAACATATTTTTCCGGCTGAAGGCGCGCATATAAATCCGGACAATGTGCGCTGGGGTGCCCTGCTGGCTTGCGTTGAAATGCTGCTTTCCGGAACCACCACGTGCTGTGATGGCTATTTTTTGGAAGATCAGGTAGCCAAGGCCATGCGAACATCCGGAATGCGGGCAGTATTGGCCCAGGGCGTAATTGACTTTCCGGCACCGGGGGTACCGGATCCGATGGAAAATATTAAGATCCCCCAGAGGTTTTGCACCAAATGGCATAACCCGACATCGTTGATCACCCCATCGATATTTTGCCACTCGGCTTATACCTGCAGTGCCGAAACATTAAAAAAAGCCAAAGCGCATTGCGTTGAAAACGGATTGCTCTTTCAAATTCATGCGGCGGAGACCCAACATGAGTGGCAGCAAATTCAAGATGAACATCAATCCACACCCATTCAATATCTAGACCAGTTGGGCGTACTTGATGAAAATACCCTGCTGATCCACTGTATTTGGATCAATGATGAAGATATTGAAATAATCGCGGCACGCAACGCCAGCGTTTCCCATAACCCGGAAAGCAATTCCAAATTGGCAGCGGGAATCGCCCCGGTGCCTAAGCTTTTAAAAGCCGGCATCACAGTTGGACTGGGTACGGATGGGTGTGCGAGTAATAACAATTTGGATCTGTTTCACGAAATGGACATGGTTGCAAAGCTCCATAAGGTTGTTACATTTGATCCCACAATGATGGACGCAACCACCGTGGTCAAAATGGCCACCATTGAAGCGGCCCGAGCCATCGGTCTGGGTACGCATATCGGCTCTCTTGAAGTCGGCAAGCAGGCCGATCTGATTGTGATCGACACCCAAACCCCGCACTTGACCCCGATCTACCATCCGGAATCCCACATCGTTTACACGGCCAAAAGTTCAGATGTGCGCGATGTAGTGGTGGACGGCCGCGTCCTTGTGAAGGATCGAAAAATTTCGAGTTTAGATGTTGAAAAGATTATGGCCAAGGTCCGCAAGATTGCCGGTCATATCAAAAGTCAAAATACGTAATCAGATAGCAGCGGACAGAGGACAGAAGACAGATGATAGAAACTGGAAGATGAAGCGTTTTATCTGACTTCTGTTTTCTGTCTTCCGTCATCTGTTTACTGAAACCTATAGATGCATAACAGCTAAAACCTTTGTTTGATAACAGGGATAAGAAGAAAAGGCCGTAACATAATGAACCTGAATGAAACAATTAAAGCTGCCCACGGTGAAAAACCGGTTGATTTGCTGTTAACCAACTCACAGATCATAAACGTTTTTTCCGGTGATGTGGTATCAGATGCAATTGCGATCAATGATGGCGTGATTGTCGGATTCGGCCCATACGAGGCCAAACATGTGGTGGATTTAAAGGGCCGATATGTCGCACCCGGTTTTATTGATGGACATGTGCATATTGAAAGCGCAATGACCTGCATTGCCGAGTTCGCCCGCGCAGTTGTAGTGCATGGCACCACAACCGTCGCAGCCGACCCTCATGAAATTGCCAATGTATTGGGATCAGCCGGGATCGAATATATGCTGCAGTCGACAGAAGAGCAACCCATGAACATCTATTTTACGCTGCCTTCGTGTGTACCGGCTACTGATATGGAAACCGCCGGTGCCCGCTTAACTGCCAGAGATCTAAAGCCATTTTTAAACCACGAAAGAATTATCGCTTTGGCTGAGATGATGAATTTTCCGGGAGTGATCTATCGAGAGCCGGATGTTTTGGCAAAAATAAGCGCTGCCAGGCAACAAAGAAAACCGATCGACGGTCATGCACCCGGACTCACAGGACAGGCGCTTTATGCGTACATCGCAGCCGGGATTCAAAGCGATCATGAATGCACCAGCGAGCAGGAGGCAAAAGAAAAGCTCATGGCCGGGATGTACATCATGATCCGCCAAGGGAGCTGTGCTAAAAACTTACAGGCCTTGCTGCCGGCGGTGAACGAAAAAACGGCCAGACGGATGATGTGGTGCAGCGATGATCGACACCCCCATGACCTGATTGATCAAGGCCATATCGATTCTATCGTGTGCGAAGCCATTCAGTCCGGTCTGGACCCGATTTTAGCGATTCAAATGGCCACCCTGAACCCGGCAGAATATTTTAAATTGGACCACCTGGGCGCCATTGCGCCCGGCAAACAGGCCGATCTGGTCGTATTTTCGGATATGAAAAAACCGATCATTGAACAGGTATATTGGCGGGGGATATTGACCGCTGAAAACGGAAAAATATTACCGCATATTCAAGTTCCGCCACCGGCCACAGTCCCCATTTCGATGAATGTTGACCTTCAGAAAGTCGATTTCGCCATCCCGGCTGATCAAAAAAAGATCCGTGTCATCGAAATTGTGCCAGAACAGGTGATTACCCATCAGCTTATCGAAGAGATTACGGTTGAAAACCATCGGGCGATAAGCGATCCATCAAAGGATTTGCTCAAAATTGCAGTGATTGAACGCCACAATGGCACCGGCAATATCGGTAAGGGCTTCGTTAAAGGCTTGGGCTTAAAACAAGGCGCCTTGGCCTCCAGCGTTGCCCATGATTCTCATAATATTATTGTTGTCGGCACCAGCGATGAGGACATGCGAGTCGCACTGGAAGCGGTCGTGCAAATGGGGGGCGGTCTGGCTGCTGTATCTGATACCAGGATCCGGGCCAGCCTGGCCTTGCCGGTTGCGGGGTTGATGTCATTGGAGCCGGTCCAGAAAGTACGGGATCAACTGGACAGCCTTATTGAAGTTGCCCATGGCATGGGCACCACTTTAAAAGATCCGTTCATGACCCTTTCCTTTTTGGCCCTACCGGTGATACCGGAGTTAAAACTGACCGATATCGGGCTGGTCGATGTGAACCAGTTTGAGATCGTGCCTTTATTTGTATGAGGCACCGGTAGCCACGCCCACTTGCCATTGACACGAACGGGCCTTTACTTTATACTTTGCAGGCCTTAAGTGTTCGGTATGTTTCATTTTTGTATTTTTCAAGCAGCTGGTCATAAACAAAAACTGTCATTAAAAACTCAGTGAAATAGTGGAATCGGATATGAAGCTATCAGAAATTGTTGATGCCCTAAATGCGACACTTTTGACCGGAGAGGATAAACTGGAGAAGAACATCACGAGATGCGGCGCCAGCGACCTGATGAGTGACATCCTTGCCGCAGTTTCTGAAGATTGCATCTTATTAACCGGTTTGACAACCGTGCAAGTTATTCGCACGGCTATGGTGGCCGGTGTCGGGGCAGTTGCATTTGTCAGAGGTAAAAAGCCCCCTCCGGAGGTGATCGAGATGGCCGAAGCCCAGGCGCTTCCATTAATCTCAAGCCCATATTCCATGTTTGTTTCTTGCGGCAGATTGCACGCCTGTAATCTTACAGGGCTTGATGGAAAACGCTAACAGCCCCGTCACCCGTTTTCATCATGCTGGAGCAATCGTTCGACCGGTTGTATCTATATTATCTTTTCATGCTCCGGTTTCAATATCTCAACTGATATCTGAAGTCCTCGTTCCGCAACCAAGTTCCGGATATGGTGGTATCAGCCGTTCATCGCCCTAGCGCAAGACCACCTCACGGAAAGAAATTATAAGCAAGTTATCCCTTAACTGATGTCAAAGTTTAAAAAAAGCTTTCATATAAAGGGCAGAGATTTCATTCGTGCTGGAGAAGCTTCGATCAACGTTCAGAACCTTCTGAAGTCGATGGATTTTGATTCCCGCTTGACCCGACGAATCGCTATTTGCGGATATGAAAGCGAAATGAATGTGGTTATGCATGGCGGCGATGGTGCCTTGAGCATTGAAGTCGATAAAGACCGGCTCATTTTGGAGGTTACAGATGATGGCCCCGGAATCGATGATATTGACCTGGCCATGCAGGCCGGCTACTCGACGGCCAACGACGACCATCGGGAAATGGGTTTTGGAGCCGGCATGGGACTGCCGAATATGAAAAAAAATTCAGACCAAATCCACATTGAGTCCACAAAGGACCAGGGAACTGTGGTTCGAATGATTTTTTTTCTACCTGAAGGAGATCAAACACCGTGAGCAAAAGACAGACATCAACCTGCTTTGTCCGTTTTGACCAAGACCTCTGTACCGGCTATGGATCGTGTCTGCGCGTCTGCCCCACCAAAGCCATTCGCGTTAAAAACAAAAAGGCCATCCGCATCGTGGAACAGTGCATCGGTTGCGGCGAATGCATTCGCAGCTGTCGTGAAGGCGCTGTCAGTGCGGCTACCGAAGGCCCTGAAGTTCTGGAAAAAGATCATGTAGCCATTGCCCTGGTTTCACCGGTGCTCTATGCGCAATTTCCGGGGGTGATGCCCAAAGACATACTGCTGGGTCTGCGGCAGATGGGCTTTCAGCACACCATCGACATGTCATACTTTCTCGAAATCTTTCAATTTGCAACCGAAGAATTTATCAGTCGCAATCGAAAATCCCAAAAATCACCATGGCCCCTGATTTCACCGGTTTGCCCGGTGGTGGTGCGGCTCATTGCTTTTCAATTTCCCAATCTTTTACCCAATGTGTTGCCGGTATTAAGGCCGGTGGCGCTCATGGCCCGTGAAGTCAAATCGCGTCTGATTCCCGAATACAGTGAAATGGGAAAAGATGTAGTTTTATATTACATCAATCCCTGCCCGACGAAAAAGGATCCGGCATGCTTGCCCTCCCGCAAACGACCGGTACCCACTGAAATCGCCCTGGGAATTAACGACATTTATCCTGAACTGGTCAAACATGTCGACCAGATTAAAGCGGCTGACGGCATCCCTTTTTATCAAACCCGCTTTGAATACGAAACATGTGCGACGGCCAATGCCTCCATGTGGGGGATGTCCGGCGGCGAAATCGCCGACATGGATATTGAGCGCTCTCTTGCTGTTTCAGGAATGGAGGAAACCATCAGTTATCTTGAAAAAATCGAAATGGGGCTATTTCAAGATATTGAGTATATCGAATTTAGAACCTGCCGCGAAGGCTGTTTAGGAGGTGTGCTGACCGCCATCGATAAATATCTTGCCAAGGGCGCCGTTCAAAAGATGGTCAAGCGATTTGGACTGGGGAGGCGTCTGCACCGGGAAAATATTCTGCGGATGTATGAAAAAGGAGAATTTCAAACCGAAAATAAACCGTCTAAATTGACCCGTTTATTCGGCGCGCACAAAGAAGCGCTTTCTCTGGATTCCATGCAGAGAATTGAAAAGGTCATGGACCTTATCCAAGGGGCAGACTGCACGGCATGTGGTGCACCGGACTGCCGGACGTTTGCTGAAGATGTGGTGCGGGGTGAATCCGCCTTAAAAGAATGTCTTTTTGCAGGAGCGCACGAAAAGAAAAAGGGGTGATCCGCTTTACTTCCGAATAGATTTGAACAACCGGCTGGAAAGGACGCTTAAAAATGACGGTAAAAGATGTGGTGGATAAATTCAACCTTACGGTAGCTGCCGGGCAAAGCGGACTTGAGTGCGAGGTCATGGACGGTTACTGCGGCGATTTGCTCAGCGAAGTTATGGGCAACGCACCGGCAGGATGTATCTGGATGACTATCCAGGGCCATCAGAATATTGTGGCGGTGGCCGTGCTGCGTGAAATGGCCGCCATCGTTATCACCGGAGGCCAAGCGCCGGATGATGAGACACTGCAAAAGGCGGATCAGGAGGGGATTCCCATTTTACAGTGGCCGAACTCATCATTTGGTCTGGCCGGCCGCCTTTTTGACGCCGGCGTCGGGAAACCGGCAAACGAATAATTTGCCAGCACCTGTTTTAGGCATTTTGAATAAAAGAATGATCAGGGAATCAAACCTTGTTAAAACATTTCAAAGCGGATCTTCATATTCACTCCTGCCTCTCGCCTTGCAGTGATTGGGATATGAGTCCCAAAAACATTGTTCAAAAAAGCCTTGAACAGCAACTTGATCTAATTGCGGTCTGTGATCACAATACAGCAGAGAATGTTGCAGCGACTTTAAGGGAGGGAACTCGCCAGGGCATTGCTGTTTTGCCGGGGATGGAAATCTGTTCCAAAGAAGAAGTACACCTGGTAACGCTTTTTAAGGCTATGGAAGACACCCTAAAAATGCAGGAATATGTGTATGCACATCTGCCCGGAAAGAACCAGGCGGAAGTATTCGGCCATCAGGTGATTGCCGACGAGCACGACCAGGTACTGGGAGAAAATCCCCGTTTGTTGATCGGTGCCACCCAGCTCAGTCTGCTTGATATTGTCGAGGAGGCCCATCACCTCGGTGGCATTTGCATTAGCTCACATGTCGACCGCCCGTCCTACAGCCTGATTGGACAGCTTGGATTTATACCGAAAGATCTCCATTTAGACGCCGTGGAAGTGTCTTATCGGGTGCCTCTTGAAAAAGCGCCGACAGAGGTGGTCGGCATTAACGATTACCCCTGTGTGACATTTTCGGATGCGCATTTTTTACACGATATTGGAAAAGTGTGGACGGAATTTGTTTTAGCAGCGCCCAACCTGAACGAAATCCGACTGGCTTTGACCAATACAGATGGACGCAAAATCGTAAATTGAATGCGAGAGTTATCTTTACATATTTTAGATGTTGTCGAAAACGGGATTACCGCCGGGGCGAACTGTATCTGGATTGAAGTTGATGAAGCCCGTCAGAGAAATCAGTTAAAAATTGTGATTCGTGACAATGGGAGTGGGATGCCCCTTGAAAAACTGGAAAATATTAACGATCCGTTTATAACATCCCGAACGACACGCAGAGTCGGTTTGGGGCTTTCCCTTTTAGCTGCCGCGGCCGAGCGCTGCGAAGGGACCATGCGTGTCGATAGCCAACCCGGAAAAGGCACCACCATTGAAGCGACATTCCGTTTTGACCATATCGACCGCGCACCGCTTGGCGATATGGCTGCGACGATTACCACATTAATCATGGGGAACCCGGGAATTGATTTTGTCTATTCCCACCGCATTGATGGCAAGGAATTCAGTCTGGATACTCGAGAAATCCGTACGGAAATGGAAGATCTTTCTCTTTGCGACCCCGTGGTGATTCATCATTTAACCGGTTCGATTAAATCTTCACTGCAAAAACTCGATATGGAGGAATAGAATGGCAAAGCTGACGATTGATGATCTAAAGAAAATTAAGGAAAAGACCGCCAAGGAAACCTCGCTACGAGATGGCCCCGCAAATATTAAGATCACCGTGCATATGGGCACCTGCGGAATTGCGGCCGGTGCACGCGAGGTTATGAGCGCCCTGATGGAAGAGATGGCTGAAGCAGATCGACAGGATATTCGGGTCGTTGCCTCCGGTTGCATGGGCATGTGCAGTAGCGAACCAAATGTCACCATTGAAGAAGAAGGCGGCGAACCGATTGTT
>JASFTL010000146.1:0-8449 GCA_050053555.1 Desulfobacterales bacterium | reverse complement strand
CAACCCAGAAACATGTCCGCGAAAACTTCATTGCCGGTCGGCTGGTCTTCGGGATGTTGCCGCCATAATAACCGACCAGAAATTGGTGACGGGTGAAAACCGTCATTGCTCAGCATGTTCCTGTTGTCCCACTGTTTCAAAATCTCATAAGGACCGTCAGGCGCATATTCAGTCTTGCCGGTTGCCGGATCATTTGCCCACCAGAGATTGGCGAAGGCGTGCCCCAGCTCATGAATGACATTGTTCCGGGCAAGGGCATACGCCAATTCCTCTGATCGATAGGTGGTCGGCTGGGCCATGGACATGAAGTTGATCAAATGGGCATTGGAGGTGCAGGCCCCGACGGTGATGGAACTGCACTCCGAAGTCAGGCCGCTTCTGTCGTTTCCCCTATAAAATTCGATGTTGCCGAATACGGAAGCAAAGGCTTCCTGCGGCGTTCCACCGATAATCGATGCTAATTTCCGTCCGACAGCCATTACCCCTTCTGCCACAGCCTGTTTGTCTCGAGATTCCCAGGAGCCTCCCAGCTGGGTCCGGTATTCCTGGAGCCAGTAATCAATCGTACTGTCATTTAGAGCGCTGTGGACGTAGAAGTCCAGGTCCCTGCTGTCGACCCAGCCTGCCCGACTCCCGCCGACGGGTTTTTCAGATATGTAGTACCAGACCGAGCCGTCCTCATTGATGTGGATTTCACCCGTCCAGTAGACAATATCCCAGTTGGCAAGCCTGTCTGAGGCTTCCTCTCCGGCGGTAAAATCCAGATGCAGGGGTACATTGAATCCGGGCACCCACATTTTGCGGGGGAATTCGCCCCAGAGTTGATGAGATTCGAAAAGCTCACGCGCTTGCTCCTGCCCGAGCGGTTCGACGGAGGAGATTCGCTCCACAATCGCCTTTTCCCAGACGCCCCTTGCCCCCTGCAGAATGGCCTGCCGATCCTCCAGGGACATCAAATCCCACAGGGTTTCAGGTATCCAGGGGGGACATTCCTTGTTTGTCAACCAATCAGGCTCGGGTAACCAGTCGGGTGTGGTGCCCGGCTCCCAGGGCAATGGTTCCTGCCGCCATACCCAGGTAGTGCTTGGAACGGTCTTGGACACATAATTCGGGACCAGCTTTGGCTCCTCCCAGCCATCCTGTTCCATTACCCAGCCATACTCGGGCTCTTTAACCGTCTTCCAGCGGGAAAACACCTTGTGTGTTACCCAGCGGGGCCGGCGGCGGGTTTCCTTTCGGCTTCCGATTTGAATCCGCTTGGAACCATAAATGGGCCGCTTTTCTATCACCAAAACGCCGTTGCGCAAGACCGCCTCCGGCTTGTATCCCTTGACGTAGGACACGGTTTTATAGACCGGAACCTCAACCGTATAATATTCCCAACCCTCATTTTCCGTAACCGTGTTATAGACAGCCACCTTTTTTTCCTTCCAGCCGATTTGTCTGTATTTTTCGATATAGCGGGGCTGACGTTCCATTTTATAGCCGTCCTGCACAATGGTTGATTTGTAGGTCGTAACCCTTCTTAAGACCCACTGATACCCCGGTTTTGGATCTCCGGGCGGTGGGGGTATTTCATTGCCTGTCCCGCCATCGATCGCCCGTCCGATAGGGGCCGGGCTGTTGCCCGCTTCAGCCGGGCCAACCCAATGCCACCTGCCATCGCAAATGCCTCCGGTTATGAAACCGGTAAAAATTAATAGGATGGAAAGCCTGATAATGAAATAATTCCGATTCATTTGAGTGTATCCCTTATAGAATTCAAAAACCCCACTTTTTATTTTTAGAAGCGGGGTTATTAATTTATAGCATGAGTACTCCAGGGGATCGTGCATTTAAAACCATACTCAGCTTTTTAGCATAGTGATTTTTTATCGGCAACAAAATTAGAGGTTAACCGCATAAATTTAATGCAAGTTTTACATATCTTTACGCCAATTGACTCTATTTAACAGTCAATTAATGCTGGATTTTTGATTTCGGTTTTCCAAGGTAAGGAGATCCTATTTTGACCTGCTGCGGATGCGGGACTGCCCCCTGCCCAGGGTCGCCCAGAGCCCCCCGGCGATGATCAGCCCTCCAAAGACATAATGGATCATACCCAAAGGCTCGCCCAGCAGGGCTGCTCCCAGGAAAGCACCGTAAAGGGGCAGGGTGTTATAAAACACCATTGCCCCGCCGGCCCCCAGGGTCGTGACGCCACGATTCCAGGACCAATAACCAATGATGGTCGGGACCACACAGATGTGGGCAATGGCGGCGATGGTCTCCATCCGCAGGTTGAGCGAAAGGTGTTGAAGTTCGAAGGCGGCCGCTGCCGCAATCAGGGGCAGGCCGATGAAGTTTGACAGGGCAGTCGCTGCTGCCGGGGACCGGGTGCGCATAATCCGGCGGCCGAAAACAGTGTAAAACGCCCAGACCACAGCCGAGGCCAGCAGGATCAGGTCTCCCGGATTAAAGCGGAGTTGCAGCAGAAACGTGAGCGACCCGTTCGACAATAATCCCGCCACCCCGATCAGCCCCAGGATCGCGCCTGCGAGCTGCCGCAGAGTGACCGGCTCCTGGATGATCAACCCGGCGATCAGGGCCGTGATCAGCGGCGAAAATCCCTGGATCAAAGAACAATTTACGGCAGTTGAATACCGAAGTCCCAGATAAAGTAGGGGGCTGAAGGCGACCACGCCGGCCAGGCCCATGCCCACAATCCACCACTTATCTTTTCCGTACCGGCGCTCCTGCGTGGGCCTGCCTCTGAGAAGGATGCCGAAAAAAGCAGTGGCGACGGTAAAGCGCAGGGTGGTCAGAGCCAGGGGTCCGATATCATCACGCAGCCAGCGGCCCAGAACCATATTGGTGGCCCAGCTCAGGGTTGCCAGGTTGACGAATATGACACCCAGAGCCTGTTTTCGCCAGCTTCCGGAATCATTCACTATTCTGCCTCTCCAAGTAATGCCAGTCGAAAACGGTCCTTAAGATAGGCACCATCCTTCGGCGGGAGCACGATTGGAAGATTTTCCGCGCGGACTTTTATGTTGACGAAAAGCGGACCCGCTTCTTTTTGGATATGCGGTATGACCGATTTTAAGCCTTTCTCGTCGCTTATGGTCTTGGAGACAGGAATTCCGCTTGCGGCGGCGATTGCCCCAAGGTCCGCATCACCGGCCGTGTGGGTGAGCTGCATGCCGGTCTCTCCGTAGCGCTCGTTGTCCAGCACAACGATAGCAAGATTTGATGGGCGCTGAGCCGCTACCGTCGCAAGTGAGCCGAGCCCCATCAGCATCTCGCCGTCACCGGTAATCACCAGAACGCGTCGCGACGGCTGGGCCAAAGCTAAACCGAGGCCAAGCGGTACCGCACCTCCCATTGCGCCCCACAATGGAAAGTTTAATGGTGTGTCGCCCGCTGCGGTTACATCCCATGCGGCCGCTCCGAGACCGGCCACCACCAGTGCATCACCGCGCTGCGCGAGCAGTTCTTTGACAACTGCGCGGCGGCGAAGCGGGTAGCTTTTGCTGCGTTCAGAATGCATGCTCTACCTGCTAAATGTTTTTGCGCCCAGAATACGTTGTGATATTAAAACGGCTGTGGCTGCCGGTCCCTCGAACGCCATCCTGGCCGACGCCTCTATGGTATCCTTTATCCGGTTTTTCTCGTTGACGGTAAAAGTCAATACCCCGGCCATTGTCAATGCCTGGTTCGCATGTTGACCCATCGGTACCTGCCAGGGGTTGAATTCTCCCCATTCGCCTCGCATGGTTACCAGAATCAGCAAAGGCATTCGGCAGACGCGCGTAAGAGACAGCATGTTGATGCAGTTTCCGACACCACTGCTTTGCAACAGAAGCACTCCTCGGTCGCCGCCGAGCCAGGCACCGGCGAGCAGTGCCACACCTTCCTCTTCAGTAGTCAGAACCACGGTCTTCATCTTATCGCTGTTGTGACACAGTTTGATGAGAGACGCGTGTCCGATATCGGGTATGTAAGCCACCTGTTGAACACGATTTTCGATCAGGACCTGGAAAATTTCTTGGGGCCATGTTTCAGTTTCCAATAAAGCCATCGAATTTCCTTTTTTCCCGCACTATTCTTTATGAAGTGTCACCCGAAGAATTTCGCCGGGACGCCAGAGGCGCATGCGGGGACCCCATGTGCCTGTGCCGCGGCAGACGATGACGGGCATCCCCCTCACCTCGTATCGACCTCCCAGTAGCGGATAGAAGCGGCGGGTCAAATAGCCGAAGGGCCAGATCTGACCGCCGTGGGTATGACCGCTGAGCATCAGGTTTGCACCGGCACTTGCCGCTTTCTCGGCTTGCCATGGTGTGTGTGAGAGCAGGACGGTCACTCCCGGGGGTCGACCCGCCAGCGCCTGTGAGATGAAATCGCCTTCCTGGCCACGACGGTATTTGGTGGTCAGATCGTCGATACCTGCCAGGATAAATCCGGGTCGAACTTCGACCCAGCGATTACGCAGCAGCGTAAAACCGGCGGCATCCATCAAGCGTATGCTCTTATTGTCAATGCCGTGGAACTCGTGGTTGCCGGTCACTGCCCAGATGCCCAACGGTGCCGAGAGGCGTCGCAGAATCGGAAGCAGCTCTTCCTGGGGCTGGCCATGCCCTTCAAAAAGATCACCGAGCAGGACCACCAGGTCAGGACGCTCCTCGTTGAGCTGGGCGACCCGTGCCGCCAGCCAGCGCTTCCCGATAAGCGAACCGAGATGCAGGTCGGACATGGCCACGAAGACCTTGCCGTCCATTTCCTCGGAAAGGCCCGCAAGACGCACCTCGTAGGTTTGAGTCACCGGAGGCCGCAGACCTTGAACGAGCGCAATTACTGTTAGAACTACGCCGACGAGCAGGGCCCAGCCCCGAAGGGAAGGCGCCAGCCGGGGCAGCAAAAAGCCAAACGCGGTAATGACGTCCATCGTTAAAAGAGGGATAAAGAGCAGAAACAGAGTGCCCATCCAGAGCATGCCGAACAATTCGATGGTTGCGGCCAGGGCACCGCTGCCGCTGTGATGGAAAAGACGCCCGACGAAAAGGATTGCCCACAGGAACACACCTGTCACGACAAGAAGAATAAGTGGGACATGCCGATTCATCAACGGCACGGAGGCGATTCTCCAGAAGACGTAGATGTGTATCAACGTGAAAACCGAAATAAGAATGGTTCCGAACATGATCCCTACAAGCGTGCGGCCCGGTCATCCACCGACTCAATAGATCTTATTTTTTATCCGACATCGGTTGAGTTTGCGAAATTGATTTCGTTTTATAACAATTGGGAAAGTGATATTTTCAGGGACGTCTCCTATGCTTCCATTGTCTCCTATTTTTCCGAATGAAGGACTTTTAGCTTGGCTGTGATCAGCTGTTCGTGTGTCAGGCGCAGCAGGTTTTGTAGCTTGTTCATCAGAAAGTGTTCGTACTGGTCCATTTTCCCGTCGACATAGACGATACGCCACAGGGTTTCGATAATTTCAATTTTTTCTTCGTTTGAATAATTCTCATTAATCAATTTTGCAAACTGCCACAAATCCACGCTTTTTTCCAGCTCCTTTTCCGCTTCTGCGATCAGGGCGTCGGCGTGGTCCTGGGACAGGCCGTATTTTTCTTTCAAAATTGATAGAATTGTTTCCATCTCCGCATCCGTAAACGTTTCATCGATGCGCGCGATCTCCACGAATAAAGCACAGGTTGCAACACGGATGTCGTGCGCTGTATTTTGGTTGGCGTCCGTAGAAACTTCGGTTGTTGCTTTGCTAAAGAATCGTTTGACGATATCAAGCATCTGCAGATTTCCGTTGAGTTGTCTTAAAAGATATAAAGGCCTAAAAATGATGATGATCTCATCGAAAAGCGACTTGGCGAATTTTTCGAAGGTACCTTGGGCAGTATTTAATTGTCAAGAGGTTTGGGGCAGGGTTGTTTGTAAAGCGGGATGGCTAACTTTTCACCGTTGGTCTCCAAATCTTTATTTGCGCTCACAGGTTGGAATGCGACAATGGCGTCTTATATTATGTTTAGATCGAAAAAGATTTTCAAATTTCAGAGAGGAATATTATGATGAAGGCATACGATACAAAATTTTCGAAATCACATTTGGTCGATTGTATAAATGAAAGTGCTGATTCGGCCGAAACTTGCCGGCTGGCGCTTAGAAAGATTCGGGCACTTGAGAAGAAAATTGAACGCATATTGGTAAACAGAAATACCAAGACGGTTTAATCACAGGATCTTTACAAGTCATCAGCTCAACCGTTTTCATTGGAATTTTAACAAAGGGGGGCTGTTTTATGGCCAAACAAAAAACGCACATACAAAATAAAACCTGCATGGATCGATGCGAATTTAAGGCGAAAAATTGTTGGATGACTGAAGATGGAACTTGGGACTGCTCTACCAAACTCGAAGATTGCTCCGATAAATGCAGGATACGATAAGATGTGGCTCAACATTTTACAACTGACGAGCGCTGGGGTGGACCCTTTTTGGGTCCACTCTTTTTATTGCGTTTCGATCGAAAATAGCAGCTTTACCGAACCGATCTCAATGATATCCTGATCGTAAAGGCTAATCGACTTCTTAACCGGCTCGTCATTGACTTTGGGTTTGGGCCGTCCGCCGATATTGCTTAAGTAGAAACCATCGGCTTTTTTCGTAATGATGACTGCCGTTGGGTTGATCAACAGACCTTTAATCACGATGTCGGATGTGGGATCTTTTCCGATGGATGTAATTTGTTTGGTCAGCTCGATCTGACCCTTGCCGCCGGCTAAATAGCTCAGGAAGCCGATCGGTTCTTTTTCTTTGCCCTCGGCAGGGAATTCGGAATCATCCGGTTCCAGGTCTCTCAGCTTGCCGCGTTTCTGGCCCTTATCCCAGTATCGCGTTACATGAATGCTTTTGGTGGGGTGGCTCTGCATCATCATCTTGCGACGCTGAGTATTATTCAAAGCCTGGGTTTCATCAAAATCATCCGAGTCGCCGGAGAGCGCCTCTACTTCATCCGGGCGCTGAAAAACCAGGCTATGCCCGCCAATGGTGATAACGTCTCCATGCTGCAACCAGTGGGAAGTAACCAGCTGCTCGTTGACAAAAGAGCCATTTTTGCTCTGCAGATCGATCAGCACAAAGCGGTCGCCCAGGGCGTCGATCTTGGCATGATGCCCTGAAACAGCAGGATCTTCGATGACCACGTCATTGGAGTCCCGTCGGCCGATCGATAAAGAGACACCCTTTTGAAGTTGATATTCTCCCAGTGTCTTATTTTTATGTTGCAGCGTTAAAGCCGGCATCTGTTTACACCTTTAACATAATTATACTTTAAACCTCTGAGCGTCTGAATCCAGCCCGTGGGGTCGTAGCGCGCAGCGCGAAGCCCTAAACTGTGGACCTCTTGACTACGGCGCCAGGAGCACCTGATCCCCGAATTTTTCCAACAAAGAATAAGAAAGCGTATCAGCAGCCTTTTGATCGGCGAACTCTACCATCAATTCGCCTTTATCACCCAGCACAAGTTTGCCGTGTGCCTCCACAGTATCCAGAACTTCAGAAGGCTCTACCGTCCACCAGCCACGCGTTCTCATCAGCAGCTCCCTTCCTTTGAGCCTTCGTGGTGTGACCAGATCAATACTGCGGAACCGAGCGGCCCACCCGATTTGCGCCGGTACTTTTAAAACAGGACTCACCGGATCATGATATATGCGGCAACGGCCAAATAAACGCAATCGAATCATTTAAAAACCTCGTTAACAAGTCTTTCTGACGCTTTGTTCGCTGGCAAGACGTTTTCGCGAATCTCGATGCCCTCCGAAGCCATGATCTTTGCAAGGCAATGGGCATAGATCACAGGGGCGGTTTGTTCATTCATGATGATTCCCGTCTGATTGGCGATACCCCAGGCGTTTTCGAATATTGCCAGCGCTTTTTCCAGCCAGCCTCTGATCCGATGGTCATGCGGGGAAATATCCAGTTGCGCCAGGATCTCCTCCAGAGACGTTTCCATTCCCTTGAAAACCTTCCGCATTGCCTGTACCGAGGGATCCTTTCCCCATTCATCCATTTTTACTGCCCATCTGCTTTTTGTTAGTATAAACTTCAGCCGCACCTGATTTGATCCATATCCAATAAAAATAATCGATTTTCGTCAAAATTTCAAGTCATTATAGATCACCGCATTGCTCTGTAATTATGGTAAATATGCTTTTATGAATAATAAAAATCCCACTTCTCATACGAAGAAATGGGATTTTCTTTAATTCAATCTTTTCTTTGACCCTGGAACCCTGCTTGATGGGTCGACTTGTCCGGCGACATGTTCCCCGACATGTCCGGCGAAGCTTTAGCGAAGACGGAGGCTTCAGCGTAGGAGAAAGTTTTAACGAAGCTTAAAGCCCAAAGGGCGAAGCCCCAGGCGCAAAGCGCTAAGCCCCAAACCTTGAACC
>JASFTL010000145.1:0-8471 GCA_050053555.1 Desulfobacterales bacterium | reverse complement strand
CACCATGGGAGATCAATGCCAGGCTGGCTTTACGCCATTCCAGGGTCTTATAAAGGTAAATACCGATGGAAAGCGGAACGCCTTTTGGAAATCCTGTGGTGCCGCCGGTGTAAAGGATCAGGCTGGTCTTGTCCGGCCCCGGCGCCTTAAATTCGGGAAGTGAAGCCGGCTGGCCATTTTTTAGCAGATCAACAAACGCGTGGATACGCTTTCCGGATGGAAATACGCCGCCCGGAACCCGGTCAAATCCCCTGGCGACAACCCGTTTCCACCAGGGAATCAGGTCGACCATGTTGGTGACGACGATTTGATTCAAAGAAGTATCGGGTAGAATCTCATTGACGTAGTTAAAATTGCTGTCCATGCAGAATATGGTTTCCGCATGACAATCGTTGGCCATATATTTGAGATCAGCAGCGGAATATACCGGAGCTACCGGTATGGCGATGGCGCCCAGTCGCTGGAGAGCCAGAAATCCAATGATGGTCTGCGGCAAATTATAAAGATACAGAATCACCCGACTATCTTCCTGTATGCCCAGGCTCGAAAGGGATGCGGCCAGCTTACGGACCATGTCTTTCAAATCTGCAAAGCTGTATTTTTCGCCGAGGTAGATAATGGCGATATTGTGCGCGTTTCGCTCGGCAGTCTCTTTAAAACAGCCGTATATGGAATCGGAATAAAGTTCTAAGTTCATCGCTGGCGATTAATCCTTCATTAAACTTTCGAATTTCAAAATTGGATTTTCGAAATTACGTTCGAATGAATTAAATACCCATATAGGCCGATTTCACCTCGGGATTATCCATGAGTTCCTTTTGGGTACCTTCAAAGACCAGGATGCCGTTTTCAATGACATACCCTCTGTCAATAATCGGCATCAGCGGCCGTGCGAATTGTTCGCTGACCAGGACCGTAATTCCCTGGCGGCGGATATCTTGTATCGAACGAACCAGATCCGCCTGGAGCAGCGGGCTGAGCCCCAGCAACGGCTCATCCATTAGAAGCAACCTGGGCCTGGCCACCAGGGCAATTCCAATAGCCAACATCTGCTGCTCTCCGCCGCTCAGAAGCCCGGCTTTTCTGTTTTTGAGTTCCTTTAACCTGGGGAGCATTTCAAACACCAACTGCATGCGTTCGCGGGTATCTTTCTTTTTCTGAAGGTATCCGGCTATCTTTAAATTCTCCAGAACATCGCTGTCCCGGAACACCGGGTGTCTTTCCTGGCTCAACACGATGCCGCGTTTTACCCGATCGCTGGGCTTCATGGTCAGGATGTTTTCTTTCCGGAATTGAAGATTGCCCATCACCGTTATGCGCATGCCGCCGCGCCTTGCTTCCTTTTTTTTCATATCGACGATGAGCCCTGAGATCGTGTTCATCAGGCTCGTCTTGCCGGCGCTGTTTGAGCCCAATACGGCTATGATTTCACCCTCATTGACCTTCAGGCTTAAGTCATTGAGGGCCAGGGCATTTTCAAAAAACACCATCAAATTTTCGGCTTTTAACATTTCCGCCATTATCAAAGATTCTCCTCAAAATACATCGTCACGAAAATAACAGCACCCCCCTCAAAGTAACACATCTAAAACGGTAAGCCCGTTGAGCGGCCCTTCGGACCTTTAGGCCTTATACAATTGATCTTTGTCTTGCTTTTTTCTCCTTAAGCGAAGCGATCCTCAAACGAAGCGCAGAAACTGCGCTGAGTGCTCCTCAAGCATTGCTTAATATAGTAAAATCCTTACCCGAATTTTGCACGGGTCGGAGGCTTTCATATGCAAGGAGGCGGACCTTAATATTAAAAAATAAGATCCGTCATCCGACTATACGGGACATTTAAGGCTAAGGCTATAGTGAACTATGCCTCGGCCTTAATAACGCAGCAGATGGAAGCCTCCGGCTCGCCCGAAGGGTGAAAATAGATGAGAAATAAAAAAAGATCATGATCCGATTTACTTTTAAAGTATGATTTAGTGTGCACTGTTTGTATGCATACCTGTTATAATTAAATAAAATAATGATTCTCATCTATTTTCATACAAAATTTAGGATATTTCGATAGCCACCCCCAAGTAAGCCCGCTTGACTTCCTCGTTTTGCATGACCTCCCGCGGCGTGCCCTCGGCGATTTTTTGGCCGAAATTAAGCACCATTACCCGATCGACGACCCGGAAAAGCTCCTTTAAACGGTGCTCTATCATGACAATGGTCAGCCCTTCTTCGTTGAATTTTTCGATCATCGGCAGCGTGCTGGCGACCTCGGACATCGACATGCCGGAAAATAGTTCATCCAGGATCAACACCTCAGGTCTCAACACCATGGCGCGTGCCAGGTCAAGGCGTTTTAGATACCCGTGGGGCAGGCTGCCGGCCATCTTGTAGGGCACAAAAGAATCCCTTTCGAAGCCAAGGTCGTCCAATAAATCGATAGCCTCATCGTCTTTTTCACCGTATTTGCCGCCCCTTAGTTTTTTCACCCGCTGGGAACACAGCGGAATAATCAAATTTTTATAAGCGGGCAGGTTATAAAATAATCTCACCATTTGAAAGGTTCGCGAGATGCCCAGCCCAGCGATGGTGTAGGGCATTTTGCCCGTGATATTTTTCCCGTCGTAGGTGACTTTGCCGCCATTGGGTTTCACGAAGCCGGTGATCAGATTCACCAGGGTGGTCTTCCCGGAGCCATTGGGGCCGATAACACCTAAAAATTCGCCGCGCTCCAACTCGAAGCTGATACCGTCTACCGCCTGAACACCCCCAAAGCGTTTAATGAGTTGATCCACCTTAAGCAGTGGCGCACCATTCATATTTATTTGACCTCAACCCTTCTTTCGAATTGGTGGTATTTTCGTGCCAGATAATGGAAAAGGCCTTCGGGCAGCACGATTAGGCTGCCGATTAAAATGAAGCAATAGATCGCAATTCGAAGGCCGCCAAGAGCGCGCAGTGCCTCGGACAGCGGTACCAGAATAAGACTGCCCAGGGCCGCACCCGCAAAAGAGCCCTGTCCGCCTAATGCAACCGCGGCCACCGGCAAAATGGAGTAATCGAGCGCAAATGCCGACATACCTAAAAACTGGTAATGGTGGGTCATCATTGCGCCGGCAAAAGCGCCGACCGTACCGGATATGAACAGTGCCTGGGTTTTACGCCAATAGATGTTGATGCCGCCGCTCATCACCGCCCGGTCGTCATCCTTGATGGCCATGAGTACCAAACCGTAGTCGCTGTTGATAATTCGCCTGAAAACAAATAAACAAGCCAAAAATCCGATGACGGCCAGATAGGTCGCAAAGGTATCATTCGGGAAAGGTGAAAGGCTGGCGATGCCATGGGAGCCGCCGAGGATGCCGGTGGTCTCGATGCCTTTCATAATCAAGATCGGCAGCATCAAAGTGACCATGGCAAAATAGACCCCTCTGAGCCTTACCACCGTTGACAGCAGGGCCGCACAAATCACCCCGCCGAACACCGAAGCTAGCGGCAGGGTAATTGCCGGTGGCCAGTGAAGATAGTGATTCATGGCCCCTGCCAGGTAGGCACCAATACCGAAAAATAAGGCCTGGCCTAAGGAGAACAGGCCGCAGGAAGCCATGAAGTCCCAGCTCAGGGCCAGCAGTCCGTACATGCAGGCGTAAACCAGAACCTTGGCCCGGTAGCCGTCGAGGACCAGAGCCAGAAACAGAAGGCCCACAACCGGCAGTGCCCTGGGGATAAGCAGATAAAGCATTTCCTTGAAGGAAGCCACTGCAAAGATCGTATCCGATCTGGCTTTTATGCCCCTGTCCAATCGCTTCTTTCGATAGGCGTCTTGCACACTACACCCTTTCTTCCAGTTCCTTAAATTTTCCAAACAGCCCCGAGGGCTTTATGACGAGCACCAGGACGATGGCTGCTAGCGGAACGATGATCATCCATTTAGGCCCGATGTATTTGGCGGCGGCGACCTGTCCGAATCCGATGATAAAACTGCCCACAATCATCCCCAGCGTACTTTCCAGCCCCCCCACGATGGCCACCGCCAGGGCATAGATCAGGACTTCCCATCCAACAGTCGACTCCATCATGCCCAAGGGAAGAACGACGATTGCAGCAATGGCCGCTAGCGCCGAGCCAAAAGCCAGGCTGAGGGATCCAATCCAGTCGGACTCGATGCCCACCGAAAGGGCGGTGCGTTCATTTTGCGCCATGGCACGGAATGCCAGTCCGATTTTGCTGTGATGGACGAATAGGTATAGCAGAATGACAAGAATCACTCCGGTACTCAAAACGATCAGGCGCTGGTAATCTACGCCGACGTTACCGATCTCGAGGCCTCCGCGAATAAACGGCTGCAGGCTGTAGCGAATGCCGTAAAATCCTTTCCACATCAGCAATTCCAGGATGGCCACACCCGCCGCAAAGGTGACAATCAGTTCGGCCAGGGCGACCCCTCTTACGCGCAACAGCAAGACCCAGTAGAATAGAAATCCCAGAATGGCGGTTACCGCGATGGAAAGGACTGCCGCCAGGCCAAGTGGCAGGCCGGCAGCATGTATGAAGGTCCAGGCGGTAAATCCGCTGAGGATATATAAAGCGCCGTGCGCAAAATTAGCCAGACCGCTAATACCGTAAGTCAGGCTGAATCCCACGGCATAAAGTGCCAGAATAACACTGTTGATAAGGCCATAGATGAGCAGAGACATTTCAGCTTCTCCCCTGAGCCCCTTTTCCTCCCGCCTTGCGAAAGGAAAAGGGGTTGCGGACCAATGCTTTACTGAGTTTTAGCGGATGGAAGCTGCGTTACTTCATCCAGGGAGGAAGAATGATTTTGCCTTCGGAAAGAAAACCGGGATATACCGGAACTCTTTCAAGATTGCCGGCGCTCGTCTTCTGCCACTGAAAGACCACCGCGACACCGGTTTCGCTGGCGTCTTTCTCGCCGAATACCGCGATGTGATTTTCATTGAATCTGATGCGGCCGGAAGCACCCATGTAGTCGGTTTTTTCAAGGGCCGCAACGAGCTGATCCGGATCAAGGCTTCCGGCTCTCTCGATCGCGGCGGCAAGGATAAAGACCGAATCGTATGCTGAAGAATTAACAGCGGCAGCTTCAGGAAGGGCTCCGTATTTCTTTTTGAACTTATTTAGAAACGCTCCTGTGCTCGGCATTTTTTTGAGCGCCAGAGATGCTCCCGCGGGAAATTCCACCGAGAGGGAATATTCCACTTCTGGGCCCACGGTCTGCACCGCCGTGGGGGCTGCAATCGGCGGAATAAAGCCGATCAGCAGAGCGGGGACCTTCATGGCCACATATTGTTTGGCAAAAACACCGGCACCCATGGGCACGTCCCATATCATGGCAATCGCCTGGGCACCGCCCTCTTTGGCGTTGGAAAGGGCCGGGGAGAAATCATTGGCGCCGGCAGCATAGGGATCATAGCCGACTTCTGTCCATCCGTTGGTCGCACAATGTTTTTTCATAAATCCGGCAAGTGCCTGGGCCCAGAGCGTATCCTGATAGATGATATAAACTTTGTTCAGGCCGAAATCCGCTTTGAGCTTGTCCAGGGTGTGGGCCAGGTAACTTGCGGGTACCAGTGCGTCGGTGGTCACTCTGAAGAGATATTTGTATTTGACAGGATCTGTCTTGAACTGCGCTTGGAACTTGGGGGACTGGGCAATGGTGCCCAGTTGCGGTATCTTGTATTTGGCCACCAGGTCCATACTGGCGATGAGCACCTCCGACCGAAATGCTCCGATGACGATCGCATGGGGCTTTTCTTTGGTGATCAATTTTTCATAGGCCATCAGCGCATCATGAACCGGTGTGCCGGGTTCGCCGCCGCGGGTGTCGGATACCACCACCTTAAACGGTCTCTTCTCGTTGCCCACCTTAACGCCGCCGCTAGCATTAATTTCTTCGACAGCCATTTTGACGGCTTTTAAACCTTCTTTGCCAAAAGGGGTGTAAAGGGAAGTTGGCACCCCGATAATGACCGGTTTTGCAGCCGCATAGGCCTTCGGCATAGAAGGTGCCGACAGAACTGCAACCAGGGGAACCAACACCAGTGCGATAAAAATAACCTTTCTCTTCATCACCCATCCTCCTTTTATTTAGGGTTCGTCTAAATTGCTATGGCCCGAATACCCCGTCTGCCTTCAGCTTCACACTGAGCCAGCGGTTGGTATCCGGCAGAACTCAAGAAAGCAGCTACGGGATCATAAAAACTATATTGATATCAAATGGTTACTTATGATTATCTTGGGTAATGAATGGAACTCAATAAATGAAACAGATACATTGACAATGTCTATAGCTTTAAAGCTGTAATGCTGTCAACCGGGAAATTTTTTGTCGGCCGTTGCCTGGGGCCGCCTGAATGGACCGTGAATCTCTCATAGCGTCATTGGCGGGCATCAATGGCTTTGATGGATATAAATGACTCGCGTGTCTTGCGACGGTTGACACAACGCAAATCGATGAAAAGATATCACAAATGATAGCGCATGGAACCGACACACGGCATCTCGCCGTGTGCTCAAATTAATATCGCTTCTTGCAAAAAGCGATCGATTTAATCCCTAGCTGCCGGACCGAAATCATATATTTCAAATTTTGCCGGCTCTTTCTGCAAACTTTCCAGCTGATACTCTTGCATGGCTCTCTCGTCGCTTTCCTGCCAGCGGATCCAGTCTTCAATCGTTTGCCAGGTCGAGACGACCGTGACGTGGCTGGCATCATAGTGGTTCACCAGAGTTTCACCGGATATATATCCAGGTTGTTTGAGCGCCTGGCTGCGCACCTCGTTTAGCAGAGCCAAAGTGTCTTCGGTTTTTCCTTTTTTCACGTATCTTTTGATAAATACCTTTATTGCCATGTTGACCTCCGCTCGAAATTTAATATGAATAATGAATGCAGATTGCGGATAATGATTAACTGAATCTGCATGAAATATAATGCGCAAATGAACTTCGCTAATCAAGAGTAATCATTTCTTCTAAAATTGTCTTCGTGTTTTAATGGTTGTGCGGCTTAAACTTAATTTACGGATTTCTTGCTTTCACTTGGGGGTTGTATTTATTAATTTGATTTAATCAATTCGTTCTTATAATAGTACTAAGGGCGTCTTCTTGCAAAATGTAACGAGAAGAGAAAAACGCTGACGTCAAACCGTCCCATTTTTGATCACGAAAGGAAGGAATCATGGTGCCGAGTTTATTGGATACCGATTTTTACAAATTGACCATGATGCAGGTTGTGCTTCACCAGTACGCCAGCGCGTGGGTGCGCTATACCTTTAAGTGGAGAAATTGGGATGAGATGCATTTGAAAGGATCACTGGAAAATTTCAAATCCAAGGTGGATGAAGAGATTGAAAAACTTTGCGGGCTGCGTTTTCAAGAAGATGAGCTGGCGTATCTGGTCTCCATCCATTTTTTTAAACCCGACTTTATTGAATACCTTAGACTATTTCAACTCAACAAAAGCTATATTGAAACATCTATCGAAGAAAATCGATTAAAAATAAACATCGAAGGTCCCTGGCTGACGACTATCTTATATGAAATACCGGTGCTGGCGATTGTCAGTGAGCTTTATTCGCGGATGCACGGTGTCGGTGACCGCATCTGGATGAACGCTGGCCGTCAGCGTCTGAAAGATAAAGTCGCTTTTTTAAAAAAGGCGATCGATTCCAAAAAAGGGTTTAAGTTCGCAGAATTTGGAACGCGCCGGAGGGCTTCATATGTTTGGCAGGAAGAAGTCCTGCAGTACCTTATATCGCATTGCGGTGATATGCTGGTTGGAACCAGCAATGTTCACTTTGCCATGAAGCTTGGAATCAGGCCCATCGGAACCATGGCCCATGAATTTTTCCAGGCCCATCAGCAGTTAGGCCCGCGGCTGGTCGACAGTCAGAAGGTAGCCTTACAGTGCTGGGCCGATGAATACCGGGGAGAACTGGGCATTGCGCTTTCGGATACCATGGGCTTTGATAAATTTTTGAAAGATTTCGACCGCTTTTTCTCATTGCTCTTTAACGGCTGCCGTCAGGACTCCGGGGATCCGATCGAGTGGACCGAAAAACTGATCGCTCACTATAAGAAGATGCGCATTGATCCGAAATCGAAAAGTGCCATTTACAGTGACGGCCTGACGTTCGAGTCGGCGGTAGATATATTTAAGCGCTTTAATAATCAGATCCAGACATCCTTCGGTATCGGTACGGACTTGACCAATGATTGTGGATTTATTGCTCCCCAGGTCGTGATTAAAATGGTGGAATGTAATCGCAAGCCGGTTGCCAAGGTCAGCGACTCCGAAAACAAAGGTATGTGTGAAGATCCTGAGTTTCTGGACTATCTTAATTATGTCATTAGAGAAGACATCAAGTCATAGGCCAGAATCTATAAAAACGGTATTAAAAATGAAGAAGAAAATGCGCATTATGAGCGAAAAGCCGTTGAATGCCGAGACATCCATTGAATAT
>JASFTL010000144.1:0-8574 GCA_050053555.1 Desulfobacterales bacterium | reverse complement strand
CCTAATAAAACTCAGAAAGAAAAGGGTCAGGAAACCAATTATAACAAGCGCCTTACCTCTTAGACTAAAGTGTGATTTCATGATTGAGTCCTTTTTTTTTCGATTTCAAAAGACATTTTGGGACGCTTCAATATTGAAGCTCGGGGGGTTTTTCTGATCGTAAATTTACGCTAACTATTCCCCCATCACTCGTTTATATATCTCAGGTTGAGGGTTCACTTTGTCGGACTCGAGCACCGGTCCGCGAAGAATCTCGTACGCTTAGTCGCAAACGAAAACCGTGTCTTTGGCAGGAAGCTAAGCTACAGGAATTTGCTACCACACCGTGGTATCCATGTCAAGGACAGTTCACACCGGATGGCGAAGTGATGGATTATCGGCCGCTGACCGGAAGAATTTGTCAGCTTGGGACAATTTATTTAATTTTTAGGACGGCTTTCTCATTGAGACATGTGCTACTGTGTGGTATAAATCCCAAAACCGGAATTGCAGGTTCATATATGAAGCCGGATCATTATGATTCTGATGTTCCGCATCAATATGCGACTGCTCTGAGATAAGCAGGCAAAGATACGTTTAATCCATTGAAATAATCATTTGGAATATTGGAACAATAAAAAAGAGGAATTCTGAAATGACTGAAAATATCACACCGGATAAAACATTGGATTGCAAGGGCCTGAACTGTCCCATGCCGATTTTAAAGACCAAAAAAGCCATCGACGAGCTGGAATCGGGCCAGATACTTGAGATTTTGGGTACCGATCCGGCAACCGAGAATGATCTTCCTGCCTTCGCCAGGAACGCCGGGCATGAGTATCTCGGCTCAAAAGATGATGATGGCTTCAAGCGGTATTATCTCAAGGCAAAATAATTTACTTTTTAGCGATGATATTCCCCGTCCCGCCTGAAGCAGATCTGCTGTGAGGTTGATAGGGGCTGGATTTAGCCAACCTCTAATGACGTCGATACAGCTACCGGTCGGGTTAGGGTTACGCCAACGGGTGAAGTACTGATCACATGCTCATGTAATTCTTGAAGCGCTTTCGCATCCGCATCTCCTTTTAATTTTACGTTGGCCTTTATGTTTTTGTAACCGGGCAATTTGTCCATGTTTAAGTCTTCAGGCGGCTCCAGACCCAGAAAGCCGGGCAAATCGATTTCACCTTCGAGCGCTACCTGGATGTCGTCCAAATGAATACCCCTTACGGCAGCATTCATGGCGTAGCCAATCGTCAGACAGGCACCATAGGCCTGCAGAACCATCTCCACCGGGTTGGCGGCCGTGTCGGTTCCACAGAGCATATCCGGCTCGTCGGCACTCAATGTGAACTCCCTGGAGCAGGTCATCACTCGAAAACCCCCCTTCCATTTCGTCGTTGCCTGCCAGACGGTCTTGCCGGTTTCCCAGTTCTCTTTAACTTGACTAACCACATTCATTAAATCATTTGTTTCCAGTCCATTAAGCAGTGCCATTGCGGTTGCCTCCTTTTGGTTGCAGATTAATTTGCCTTAGCGTTTGATACCACATCGTGGTATACTAAAAACCGTAAGTTGTCAATTCCAGATTTAATTTTTAATTGACATATATACCACGTCGTGGTACGCGTCTTAAAAAATTCAGTCGCTTAGCGCTAAACAGGGAGGATAAAATTAAATGACGGATAAACTTTTTGATTTTATGGAGGGGCTCACAAAAAAAGAACTGATAGCACTGGATTCGTGTACGCGATGCAACGAATGCCTGCAGTGGTGCCCGGTGCAGGATGTTACGGGTGATCCCAATTTATCTCCCCCTGCGAGGATCCATGCCTACAAAGGGTATATCGAGCAAACCCATTCGCTGAAAGGAAAATTGTTGGGTTCGAAAAAAGTCAGCAAAGATGAACTGACAAACTTTAAGGAAAAGATGTGGAAATGTGCCCTTTGCGGAACCTGCGGCCAGGTTTGCACCGTTGGGATCGACGCCAAGAAATTATGGTGGAGTGTGCGCCGCAAAATTGCAGAGTCAGAGGTGGGATGCCCCGAGGTGCTTGAAAAGGGGCCTTTACAAAATTATTATAAGGTCCGCTCGCCTTTTCCGTTTGAGCTCGTCGACAAATATAAGATCTGGTTTCCGGATGATATCCAAATGGCGGATCAAGCCGAGATCGGCTTTTATGAAGGCTGCGGATGCACATGGGATGCGCCCCAGATGGCCGAGGGTGCCGTGCGGCTGCTCAATGCGGCCGGACCTTTTACCATGTTGGATCCTGATAAATCATGGTGCTGTGGTTTTCCCCAGGCAGCCGGCAGCGGGGACTGGAGCATTATGGCGGAACTGGCCAACCACATGGTCGAAGCTTTCGCAGATAAAGGCATTAAGCGCCTGGCTGTTTCATGTCCCATGTGCCTTGATATTATGAAGTACCTCTGGCCGTATTTTTATGGCGAAGCGCTTCCTTTCGAGGCCATGACCACCGCAGAACTCCTGGCTGATTTGGTAGAAGAAGGCAAGTTAAAATTCACCAAGCCCATCGAAGAAACCGTCACCTATCACGATCCATGTGCCATGGCCAGACCCTTTATGGGAAAACCGATTCTTGATGCGCCTCGAAATTTATTAAACGCGGTGCCGGGGATCAAATTGGCGAATATGGAAAGACATGGCAAACTGAGCAGGTGTTGCGGCGGTTCGGCCGGTGAAAGAGCAACCAATTCCGATATATCCGCCAAAATCGCTAAGGAGTTGTTTCTGGAAGCCAAGAAAACCGGTGCGGATACCATGCTGACTAACTGTCCGGTTTGCTATCTGAATCTTGCGACCAAAACCCACGCCGCCCCGAATGCGGTGATGGATGAATGGAGAGCGCTTGAGGATCCGCTTAAGGTCAACGATCTAACCCAATATTTGGCCGCCCTGCTATGAAATTAAGGAGTTAAAATGATACTGTGTAAAGTCCATCTTGAGGGGTTTACCTCCGAGGAAAAGGAAATACTGGATATGACATTTTTCCATCCCTACGACCAACTCGAGGCGTATGATGGAAAGTTGATAATGAATTACGGCAGTGGAGCGCTGTGCCTGGGAACCAACGATTTTGGGGAAGATTGCAAAAATTGCCGATATGTTCCCTTTGTGGTCAGAAGAATACTCAGAAGGCAGGAAAATTTTGTATTCGGCAAAAATCCCGAATGATTAAAGGTGACGGAAATGGTGCAAGAATTTTGGAATATTCCCGATGGTTTGATTAAAGTTTTCTATGCCCTTGCGGCTGTGACGGTTATCATTTTTGTCTTGGGGTTTTGGGATAAAGTTAGACTGTGGTCCAAAGGAAGGGATGCTGATCAGGAGCTGAAGGGTATGGGCCCGGTTCGTCTTATTTGGTTGAGCGTCATTAAATTTTTCTCCTCCGACTGCCTGTTCGCAAAACGCGTTTTCCCGCGCAGCGTCATCAGAGGCCTGATGCTCATGGGGATTATGTGGGGGTTTACCCTCCTTTTTTTGGGTACCACCGGCCGCAGCCTCAACTACTATATTGTGCCATTTCTTCAAGGCAATGTTTGGCTTCTTTTTTCATTGGTGCTGGATATCGCCGGCCTGCTGGTCCTCGTTGGGACCGCCTATGGGCTGTATCGGAAATACATCGGCAAACCGGAGCGGATGGTCGAAAGCACCCAGGACGGTATTTTATTATGGCTTCTTTTCCTGACCATCTTTAGCGGATTTTTTGTTGAAGGCATCCGGCTGGCTGCGGTAAAGCCTCCTGCAGCGGATTGGTCGCCCGTTGGCTTTGTTTTTGGAGAATTGGCAAAAGCGGCATTTGGAATCAACGCATTAAATGCGCTTCATATCGGCTTCTGGACAATTCACTTTATTTTTGCTTTTGCCTTTATTGCCTACATCCCCTTTTCTAAGTATGAACACATCTTTGCTGCCCAGATTTCCACCTACCTGTTTGAGGAGAAATGGAAGAAGAAAGAAATCCCGCAAGACTGGGTTTTCCAGGAAGAGATCGCTCAGCGCAAACGGGAACGGCTATCTGCGCTAAATCAGCAAAACGAAAAAAAAGCAACTTAAGGCCGCCGAAGTAATGCCTGATCTTTTAGAATCATCCGGTATCAATTAGGTATAGAATCTGACGGCCGCCGTTATCCCCCACAAAAACCCCAGCCATAATAAAGAAGACAACACCA
Source organism: Desulfobacterales bacterium (assembly GCA_050053555.1). Classification (GTDB taxonomy): domain Bacteria; phylum Desulfobacterota; class Desulfobacteria; order Desulfobacterales; family JAHEIW01; genus JAHEIW01. The sequence continues at coordinate 4,398 of JASFTL010000144.1, read as the reverse complement.
TCACATCGCACGCCTTTTTGATATGTTCTATTCTGGCTTCCCCGAAGCGGATGCCGATATATGGTTTGTCTACCAGTTTGCCATTGTAAGTGTTCGGCCCGTTCAGCTTGACCGCCAGCGCACCGGCAAAGGCTGCTTCCGGCAGCCCCGCATTGGGGCTGGAATGATTGGAGCCTTCTGTGACGGCAGTTTTAAAAGCACGTGCGCCTTTGCCTGAAAGTAGCTGGGATGCCAGGGCAATGATCGGGATCGAAAGCCGGGATGGAATATAGTTTACGATATCATCAATTTGTGCGGATGCTTTCCCAAAAAACAGATACGTTTCGTTCTTATAGCCCACCATAGAATCCAACGTATTAACCATCTTATAGGCCATCGCCAGCGGGGCCCCTCCAAGCGTTGCAAAAAACAACGGCGAGATGACTCCATCCACTAAATTTTCCGCAACCGTTTCGACGGCCGCGCGGGCAACATCCTCTTCTTCATAATTTTCGATATCTCTGCCGACAATTCGTGCGACCTTTTCTTTTGCCTGTTCTAAATTGTTTTGCTGAAGGGATCGGCTGACCTCCATAGCCGCGTCTTTTAAAGATCGTGCTGAGATACAATAATATATAAAGATGATCTGCAGTCCGGAATTCAAAATCGGATGCAGGGCTTTGGCCGCCCAGAGCGATAAACCGGTCAGGATCCAGATGCTGGAGGCCAGACTGGTCGCAAACAGCAAACCGCTGACGGTCGGTTGCAGGAGCAGCTTCCGGAAATGGGGCTCGAGTGCTTCGATGGCCTTTCCCATCCAGCGTACGGGATGGGGCAGGTATTTTGGATCGCCCAATAGGATATCTAAAATAAAGGCGATCGGTAGAACATATAATGATGAGAGCAAATCCATTATCGACGGGCACGAATTTCTATTTTGGGCTGTCGTATTCTGGTGCCGGTATTCCAGGCTATTTTTGCAAGCTTGGCGACTAGCATATTATTGACCTCAGGTGTTTTCAGCGAAACCCTGATAAAGCGATTGGTTAGCCCTTCAAAGTTTTGGCAGTTTCGAAGCAGAATTTTATCATGCGCCAGCTGGCTGATGAACGGCTCAGACTGAAGGCCCTCGGGCAAGCCGGCGAGCAAAAAATTTGTTGCACTTGGAAAAAGCTGTAAATCTGAAATTTTCGTGGCAGCTTCCAAAAATCGCTGGCGTTCAGCAATGATAAAGTTTCGTGTTCTTTCAACGAATTCCTCGACCTCATCTTCATTTGTCGTCAGAAAATCAACCGCCAGCTGAGCCAGGCTGTTTACGCTCCAGGGCTGGAGAAAGCGTTTGAACTTTTCGATAATTTCATCTGCCGAGATAACAAATCCAATTCTCAAACCGGGGATGGCAAATATCTTTGAAATCGAAGACAAGACCATTAGGTTGCCGTATTCCAGCTTGCGCACGCTGAGCGAATCCCCGTCCGGGACAAATGGCAGATAGGATTCGTCGATGATAAAAACCGTTTCGGGATATGACCGGCACAAAGATTCAAGTTCATCGCTGGGTATCAGCGATCCGGTCGGATTGTTCGGGTTGCAGATAAAAATCGCATCCGCTTTGTCTATATGCCGCTCGATTTGATGGATGTCGATCTGGAAATTTTTGACCGCTTCAGCAAGGACAAATGTGGTCTTTACGTTTTGTAAATGGCAGGCGTCCGCATAATCTGAGTAGGTCGGACCGACAATTAAGACGTTGTTGACCGCTAAAACTTGAGGAATTGAATAGATAATCTGAGTGGTCCCATTGCCTGCCAGGACGCGTTTTGGATCGATGCTGCAGCTGTCGGCAAAACGTTGTGAGATCCCTCTGCCGTCCACCTCGGGAAAAGAGCCGACCGCATCGATATGGTGTTTTAGATAACGGATTAAACCCGGGGGAGGGCCCAACGGATTGATGTTGCTGCTCATGTCAATGATATCTTGTGGAGAACAGCCCAGCTGCCGCGCCAATTCAATACTGTTGCCACCGTGTCCGCGTAACATTACCAACCTCCGATAGAAGCCGTTAAAAACAATCCCGCTTCGCTTAATTCTGTCATAGCGCCCAGCATATCACCCGTGATGCACCCCAGGCGCTTCTTATAAAAAAGAAGAAGGGACCCGAGAATAATCGCAAAGGCCAGGTTCAGCCATAGTGCCTTCAGCCCTAAGAGCACAGAAAGGCCAATGGGCAAGAGCAGGCCCCAAAAGTGCATCCACGATAATTTTTCATGAAAAAAAGGTTTGCCGGTGCCTTGCGGGCGACCGTATGGCAAAAACCGCATACCAAACAGGATTCCGGCCCGGGCATAGGCCGGAACAATAATCAGTATAAAACTGCGATGGGTATCCAGGCCGGCAATGCCGCCCCATTTAAGGGCCAGGCCGAACAATATCGCCACCAGGCCCATGGTGCCGATCCGGCTGTCTTTCATGATCTCAAGCGCTTCATCCCGCGAACGCGGTCCCAAGAGACCATCGGCGGTATCTCCCAGCCCGTCGATGTGAAATGCGCCGGTTAATACGGCCAGAAAAATAATATCGAGCAGGGCGGCCACTGGCGGTGTCCAGAATCTGACGACGATGGCGTCGAAAGCCGCCACCAGCAAGCCTAGCAGAATGCCCACCAGCGAGAAGTAAGGAACCATTTTCGGCGGGTCAAACGATTTGCCCTTTCCCAATGGAAGTATCGTGATGAATTGCAGGGCTGAGATTAAATTGCGCATAAGCAGTAATTTTGGGTTACAGGTGTCAGCTTCAAGTCGGTTTCAGGTGTCTGGTGTCAGGTTTCAGGTCTTTACCGCGTTTAGCGGTTTCGGCTACGCAGGCGGTGTCAAAAAACAGATGGTAAATGCTGGAGCATGAAACGCCAAATCTTACATCGACTCGACTGAACTCATCCCAGTCTGATTCTTATCTCCCGTCATCTGTTTGCTGAAACCTGAACACTGACACCTCATTCCCCAATGTACCCCTTAATGCTGACCGGGATCCCGGCCACCATCCAAATTACCTTGTGAGCGCAATGGGCGACGGCCTGGTTGGCCATTCCAATGATATCCCGATATTGCCGGGCGAGCTTGTTCTGCGGAACAATGCCGCTTCCGATCTCATTGGATACCAGAACAATCGGGCATGTTGCTTTTTGAAGCGAATCGATTAAATAGGCAATCGCTTCTTCTAATTTTTCTTCCTCATTGGTTTCCATCAAAAGATTGCTCACCCAGAGTGTCAGGCAGTCTACCAGAATCACATCTGCCTGCTGACTTATTCTCGAAACAGCTAGCGGCAGGTGTATCGGTTCTTCAGCTGTGGCCCAGATCTGGCTGCGTTCCTTTTGATGTTTTGCTACCCGCTGCTTCATTTCATCATCTTGCGGCACACAGGTCGCAATATAGATTTTGCGACCCCCCGGTATCTTTTCGGCCATTTGCAGGGCATGCTTACTTTTGCCGCTTCTGCAACCACCGATAATAAAAGTGATTTCATTCACGGTTAAGTTTCCTAGTCAAAATTTCAGATACGTATTTAGACATATATAGTAAATTACGATGACTGAGGTCTCAGGTTTCAGGAATGAAAAAGCTGACACCTGGACACTGAAACCTGAAACCTGCTGCTATCCCCGATTCGCGATAAGCTTTACGATATTTTCCACATCGACATATTTTTCAAAATGATCCGCCAGCAGGTCATATTCCCGGTGGCGGGCCTGGATCCCACCGACATCGGATACATCGATGCCTTTAATACCAATATGGTTTAGCCAAAACTTCAGAACGGCAGGATTATCAAACAGACCGTGAATATAGGTGCCCATGGTTTTCGAATCACCGGAGACACAGCCATCTTCGTCCCGGCAGGGGCGATTGTTACGCTGTGTTATATTCAGCAGTGGACTTCCGCCCGCTCTGATGGTCTGCCCCATGTGAATTTCGTAGCCGGCTCCACGATGACCGTTCCAGGAAAATTGAGTTAAGGTGGTGGTCTTGGGTGCTTTCAAGGTGGTTTCAATTGGCAGCAAGCCCAGTCCCTCGCTGGAGCCGGGTTGACCTTCCAGGCCTGTAGGATCATGCACGGTCTTTCCCATCATCTGATATCCGCCGCAAATCCCCATTACATGCCCACCGGCTTTCAAGTATTCAGACAGCGCGTTGGTCCAGCCGGAAGTCAAAAGCCAGTTCAGGTCAAAACGGGTGTTTTTTGAACCGGGCAGAATAACGGCTTTGAACGCCTTTAAGGTCTGTACTTTTTCAAGATAATACACGTCCATGTCATTTAAGGCCGACAGTGGATCAAAATCGGTAAAGTTGGAAATATGCGGCAGACGGATGACGGCCACCGCCGGGGTTTGATTGTTTTTAACATTCACTTTTTTAGGGC
>JASFTL010000143.1:0-8618 GCA_050053555.1 Desulfobacterales bacterium | reverse complement strand
GACCCTGTGACCAACTTACCAACACTTTCAGCATCGATCAAACCAAGAGAGAAGCCCGAGTACCTGGAAAAGGCACTCAGCATCCTGGTTTCTTATTCAAAGAAACAAAAATTATTAGTCGTTTTCGATGAGTTTCAGGAGGTAGCCAAATATTCAGAAGAAGGTTTTGAAAAGCGCCTTCGCAAAGTTATTCAAGGACATCAAAATATCAGCTACATCTTTTCAGGCAGCCAAAAGCACATTTTAATAGAGATGTTCGATTCGGCTAAACGGGCCTTTTACAAGATGGCTCGCAGCTATCCGCTCGAAAATATTGAAATGCAGCATTACGTCAATTGGGCGCAAAAGCTTTTCAAAAAGAAAAAAGTAAATGTCGACAAAGAAATTATCACCGACATCGTCGAGCGCTGCGATTATCAACCCATGTATATACAGCAGTTTTTATTTGACCTGTGGCGTTCGGAAACTGTCACCTTGGCCGATCTTGATAAAATCCAAAAATCGATCATCGTCAGCCAAAAGAACCAATTTATCGTTCTCTGGGATCTGTTGACCCAGAATCAGAAAAAAGCGTTGTGGCTGATGGCTGAAACAGGGGGTGAAGGCATCTACGCCGCTGAGCAGCTTCAACGAGTCGGCTTTAATTCGGGGTCTGTCCTTCAAAGAGCTCTAAAGTCACTCGTTGAAAAAGAAATACTATCCAAAAACGGTACATTTCAATTCCAAGACGCGATGCTCAAAAAATGGGTTCAAAGCTTTTCTTATTCGTAAAAATTCACCACACCTTCTGAATGCTCTGGCAACTTGAATGACGACCACCATGGTCTATCATGCCGCAGTTCGCGGTATAAAATTGGACGGAGTGGAATCGAAGTTGGAGGGCGATCTTGACCTCAGGGGTTTTTTGGCAATCACAGACGAGGTCAGGCCTGGCTATAAGAACATACGGGTGAAATTCAAAGTCAACACGGACCTTGAAAATTTAGAAACACTCAAAGAACTCACCAGACTGTCTCCTGTGTATGATGTCGTCAGCAAGGGGACGAATGTCGATGTTCAGATAGAGAGAAAATAGCTGTAGAGAATCTTTTTATCTGGAGCTCGAAAAACGAAAAAGCAACGTTCGTAGATGTATAAAAAAGGGTCAAAGCATGAATTGTGAATCATTATTGATTCGATCCAATCGGCTTTGGCCCTTTTTACCCATCAATGGCTGGAGCAACCCGTCAGAGGGGTCATCGGCTAGCTTTATCCCTCCGAAAGCAACGCGATGTCAGGCTTGCCTACGACACCCGCAGCTTGAAAAAATGAAGGGTCAGGCCTTCATTTTTCACAATCTCATCCAGCCGGGTGAAAAAATGAAACCTTCCTTAAAATTATAAGTTTCTCTTTATACAATTAAAAAAGGACCCTCCATTATCAATTAGATATGTTCATACCGGGTACCTTCGTACTGCAGAACGTAGTTTGAACGTCAGGAATTGAATTTAAATGATAAGAAATATTATTATTATCAGCCTGTTTTCATTATATCTTTTGCGGAATCATTATGATGACACCGCTGACGAGAGATTGAAATGACCCGAAGCGCTAAATATGTCCTTGAAAAACAAATTAGATAGTGTAAAAAGCAAAGGTAATTGAACTAAATAAATAGGAGGATCATTTTAATGTATGAGAAAGAGGTAGCCGAAATAGAACAACTCATCCAAAAGCAGGATCAATGGAGAGATAAGTGCATTAACCTCATTGCCAGCGAAAACGTCATGAGCAAAAGGGTAAGATCTCAAGCCGGATCGGATTTCGCGCATCGATATGCGGAAGGCCATCCCGGAGAACGGTACTATCGAGGAACATATTATATCGATGATCTTGAAAATCAGCTAATCGCCAATTTGAAATTACTTTTTGAATGCGATCATACCGAAGTCCGTCCCATCAGCGGCACCAATGCCAACGAAGCTGTTTTCAGCCGTTTTGTGCGTCCAGGGGATGTTGTAATGGTCAATTCAACCCCGGCCGGTGGCCATATCAGCCACCACAAGGAGGGATCGCTGGGTAAATTTACACAGAATATTATCGATATCCCGATGACCGAGGATGGGTACCATATCGATGTGAAAAAAACGACGTATTTGATCGAAAAAGCCAAGCCAAAAATTATTGTTCTTGGAAAAAGCCTCTTTCTTTTCCCGGAGCCTGTCCAAGAACTATATGAAGTCTGTCAATCAAATGGCACTCGCATAATATATGATGCCGCTCATGTTTTAGGTCTAATTGCGGGCAAGCAGTTTCAAAGGCCTTTAAAAGAAGGTGCTTTTTTGATGACCGCCAGTACCCATAAGACCTATTTTGGCAGCCAACGCGGTATCATACTAAGCAACATGGAAGAACAATACTGGCGCAAGATCGATCGGGGCGCTTTTCCCGGCTCGTCCAGCAACCACCATCTGGATACGCTGGCACAAATGGCCATCTGCACTTATGAAATGATGGAATTCGGTGAACAATATGCCAAAGACACCATCAATAATGCTAAGGCACTTGCAGCAGCTCTGGACAACTTAGGATTTGATGTCCAGGGCAAGGAATTCGGGTATACAGAAACCCATCAAATCGCCGTTAATGTGAAAGCAAACCGCGGCGGCGAGAGGTTCTCCAGAACGCTTGAGATCAATGATATTATTTTAAATATGAATATGCTTCCCCATGAACCACTCAGCGCCCATGATCACCCGGATGGAGTCAGAATTGGTGTTCAGGAGATGACAAGATTCGGAATGGGAAAGGAAGAGATGGTCCGTATAGCCGAGCTTATCAAAGAATGCATCATCGATAAAAAGGCGGTGAAAGAAGAGGTTAACCGGTTCAGGTCAGGATATCAATGTGTAAAATACAGCTACGACGAACCTAAACCAAGACAATTGGAAGTTGTAGAAGGAAAAAAAGCATAGGATAACAACTTATGGATTCACTTTTCGTAATTTCCGCAGTCGGAAAAGATCAGCCCGGATTGGTCCACTCCGTTGCGAATGTACTGGCAAAATTGAGAATAAATATTGTTGACGTCGATGCGCGATCGGTTCGCGGGCACTTTACGATGTTTCTGGTGGTTGACTTGAGCACTTCAAATTCTAGCTATGAAGAAATGCTTAGCCGTCTTAACCCAATAAGATCGAATTTTGATCTTGGTCTCCGAGTAGAACCATATAAAGCCGGCCGAAGGAAAGCAGATAAACACATAATGCTTTTAACGGTGATGGGAATTGACCGTCCGGGAATTGTTGCAGAGCTTTCAGGATTGTTTGTTAAAAATAGCTTAAACATCGAATCAATCAAAATGATCGCGCGCGGTGAATATATTGCAATGGAAGTTTCTGTGGATATTTCGGAATTGAATGATGTTTCATACTTCAAAAATATTTTATATGATTTTTCGCACAGTACAAAATTGGATGTATCATTGCGCGATGACGATATATTCCAAAAACCAAAAAGAGTCGTGGTTTTTGATTGCGATAGTACACTCATTCAAGCAGAAGTGATTGATGAGCTCGCCAAATATGCCGGAGTTAGCGATCGGGTCAAAGAAATGACAGTTAAGGCGATGAATGGCGAAGTTGACTTCGATCTGGCAATCAAGCAAAGAGTAAGCCTTCTTAAAGGATTGACTGTCGAACAACTTAAATTGCTTTCCGAAAATATAAAATTAACACCAGGAACAGAGGAATTAATTTCTGCGCTTCACTTTATGGGGTATAAAGTCGCTTTAATTTCCGGGGGGTTTTCCTTTTTTACAAACTATCTCAAAGAAAGGCTTAATCTCGATTACGTTTTCGCAAATGAATTGGCTATAGAAAATGGTGTGACCACTGGAAAGCTTAAAGGCGATATAATCGATGCGAAACGAAAAGGAGAAATCATAAAAGAAGTCGCTGATTCTGAAAACATTTCCCCTGATCAGATCGTTGCGGTAGGAGATGGAGCCAATGACCGCTTTATGTTGGAAAATGCTGGACTTGCCATTGCTTTTAATCCAAAAGAAGTGTTAAAAAAATACAGTGATGGAATGATTACAAGCGAAAATATTCTCGGTTTACTCTACTTTTTAGGTGTTCCGGATACGGAATTAAAAAAAATCAGAAAGCAAAATGCCATATAAAAAGATAGTAAGGCTTACGGAAAAAAGGAGGGCAGGTCTTCATTTTTCATATTCTAATCCAGCGAGGTGAATAATGAGGACATCTTTAAAATTATAAATTTCTCTTCACACGAGAACCAGGGGACATCCGTGAAATATTGATAGCTAGTGACAAGGCGCAATGCTTTAAGCGCAAGGCAGGACACCACTGGCGCCAGCTTGTAAGCTGGCAGCTGTTAAGTTGGTGGCAAGTGCCGAAGGGTTAACGATGACCTGTATTGCATTTTAATAAGATTCGAAAGTCATAATTTGCAGCAGCCAGAATTTTATCCGACATAATTGGATTAGAACTTACCATCAAATCGGACATGGAAAAGCAAACACCGTATAGAATACTTATATTCGACGATTCAAAAGAAATTCGATCTTTATTACACGATCTTTTCAGTAAAAGAGGATATGAGGTTTTTTCTTTCCCTAATCCCGCCGCTTGCCCGATATCTCACGAAGAACTATGTCCCTGTCCAACAGGAGAAGCTTGTTCTGATTTTATTTTATCGGACTTAAACATGCCAGTTCTACAAGGTATAGATTTCTTAGAAAGGCAAATACATAAAGGCTGTCAGTGCAAAAATATGATCTTGATGTCTGGAGATTTTACAGAAAACGATGTTATACGGGCAAAATCTATTGGGTTAAGGCTTTTAAGAAAACCTTTTGGTATTACAGAAATTTTAGAAAAGATAGAGCACATAGAAAAAACTATTGATCCCGATAGAAAATTATCAGATTGGTTTCTTGAAAAATGAGTATGATATCACAAGCTACAAAGTTTCCTTGGTACTCTCAATCAATTGCATTCGCCGAAGCCCGGAAAAATCTTACCTTGCTGTGTGCCGGGAAAAAATGGGGACATCCGTTCCATATATCCATTTGAGAAATTGATCCCTGTCAGCTCCAACAAAAAAAGGTACAAGGTGTAAGGTGCAGGGTGTACCTATGTACCCGGTTTGTACCTACGGTAGGGCGCTGAAGCGCCGGCTCATAGCTTGAAAAGACAGCTCGTGGTCCTACAAGGACACTTCATGGCGCAAACAGACAAGTCATGGTGGATAACGACAGGTCGGAGAATTCTGTCTCGAAAAGAAAAAATGAGGAACGTCCAAAATCAAAAACCGGTTCAGCGGTTCAGGGCTAAGTGTTGAAGAAGAGAAGATTAAGGCTGGATTTGATGTCCTTAACCGACGGCAGCTAAGAAAAAAATTCCTTCGTAATATTGATTTTCATTTTATTATTTAATAGCATTCCATCAATACAAAATCTGTGGGTTAAAATCTAATAATTAGAGCCAAAAGTATCCTGTTAGGGGAGACAGATGCGGTGTTTCTAAAATCAAAAAGCCAAGTTGCCTTAAATGGCGGCCTGGCTTTTCCATTTGGAAAAGGAGGCGTTTTATGCGAAAAATTTCATTGATGCTGGCAGCGATGATGATCTTGGCGGTCAACTGCAACAATACCGCAAGCGTGGCAGCGTTTGAAGTTATTAAGGCCGATTCCTCAACTCGAACCGTAAAATACAATGCTTACGGCCAGCCAAGCACAGTTATTTCTAAAGATGGACTGACGTTGCTGGAGTTCGAGTACAATGGATCATATTTCAAAAAGGCCATTGTGATTTTTGCCTTTGAAAACACCGGGAAAAGTAGAGATTATACGTTCAATGTCAAATTGACGGAAAAAAAAGCAGGTTCCGGAGGATCCAAACACAAACTGAAGAGCCTGTCTAAAGAGACAAAACTTCGGGTGGAAGCAGATAAGAAGTACAACCTAAGAGTTCCTGTTTTGTTCGGCAATTCGATGTCGACCCAGCACGGTTCTTCGACAACCCGGGCAAGCTTGAGGGAGTTTACCATACAGTGGATTCACAAAACTAAAGTGCTGGATGAATTCAGCCTGAAAGTTCCGGCATGGGATGCTAAAATAGGAGAATTGCGGTTGACTGAATTCTCACAAGCTTCGGCAAAAGTGAGCTCAAAGAAAGCACCGAAAAAAGGCGAATCAGCGGCTGGTAAAAAACGACCTGTCGGTGGTGGTGATTTATTGACGGCTTTATACAAAGGCCAAACAGACCGAGTGCTCTCCTTACTTGATGAAGGGGTTGATCCTAACGCGAAAATGCCCAATGGAGAGACCGCGCTGATGGTGGCTGCAGACAGAGGCAGCCTTGACAGCGTGCGAGCCTTATTGACCAAAGGCGCAAATGTAAATGCAAAACGGGACGACAGCAAGACCGCCTTGATGGCAGCTGCGTATAATGGTCATGCCGCGGTGATAAGGGCTTTACTTGATGCAGGTGCTGAGGTTAATGCAAAAAATAAATGGGGCAGGACGGCTTTAGGGCTTTCTTTTAACGGAGGCCATCCAGAAGTCGCACCTATCCTGGAAAAAGCCGGGGGCAAAAGATAACGGACCGCCCTTAATCCAATGAAAATCATTCTTTAGAAATATGGGGACGTTGTTGAATGAATTGACTTATTTTTGTAATAGGAATAAAAGTTAGGCACTTTGCTAACTTATTAACCTATTTTATTCGTATCCAGCAAGATGCAAAAAAGAAAAAGGGCTGTCTGATTCCCGTAATTCAATGCCATAGAGCGACAGCGTCATACATTTCTACTTATTCCGCAAAAAATCAAAAATTCTTTTTACCGCCGAAGTTATAGAATGGTAGCTGCATAAACCGTTTGGGAATAATTCTATGGGTTACAAATGCTTACTGATACTTGCCCTATTGAAAAACCTCGGCGCTACCATCTAATAGAATAAAATTATCGAGTCTTTTTTCTAATGTTACTCCGCCAGGGCCACTGATAAGATATGAATCAATTTTTTCTGCAGCCCATTTTTGCCCTTCAGGAACATAAAATATGAAAGATAATTGACCCTTAGCGGTAAACACTTGTTTTACTTTTAATTCAGGACCACCTTCTACCGGTATATTTACAAAAAATGGGTCCATTGGAACCTTAAGATCCGGATCAATCTTAATGTTCTTTACGCAGCCAAAACATAACAGTCCTTGAACCGCTTTTATTTTGCCAACAACTTCTGCTTCAAGCGTTTTTGGTTCCTTTCCTTTCGTAATTTCAATGCTTGCGTCCTCCCACACTTTTTCAGGCATCGAGGTAATTTTAGTGGGATTTCCCTTTTTTAAGGGTGAACCATCTTGAGCAAGCAAATTTGAAGCTGCAAAGGAAATAAACAAGCAACATAAAGAAAACACCAAAAGATATAAAAGGATTCTTCTCATTTTGACCTCCTGTTTGTAAAATATTTATTAGGAGACTCTGAAATACAACGTATTCCTCATTGAGTTGAGTAACGCTTTTAATTCTTTATACTTACTAAGACAATGTCTATCGAAATGTCAACAACTTGATAGTAGAAAAAAAGGGGGCAGGTCTTCATTTTTCACAGCCTTACCAAGCAAAGGGAAAGATCGCTTGCCGACTCCATTAAATAAAAGGCAGCCGGTGCACGGTGCAGGGTATACGGTAGGGCGCTGAAGCGCCGGCTCACAGTAGATAGCTCATAGTCAAAGCTCAAAGCCGATCCACAGTTGAAATAGAAATACTTAATCCACAGATTATGCTTTTCTTCAGTGCAAGGAAAATTGAGCAAATATTTGCGACTTGTCGTTCTACGGCCAGTCACAAAGAGCCGGAGGCTCTGCGGGTTAATTCATCAAGTCGTCAAGAAAGGAATACCTCCATTGACTAGTTGACGATTTATAGTGGTTGTCAAAAAAACGTTCCGGTTGCGGGACGTTTTTTTGCGACAACACTTATGCCGCCATCCTTTTTTCGGAACATTATTATGACAAGCGGTATAACTGCCTCCAAAAAAAAGGGTGTGGTTGGGATGTTGCGTTTTTTAAATTGTGGAATCCGCGACGGTTGTTATTTGATGTCCTTGAAATTTAGAAAATCTGAAAGGGCTTCCAATAATTTCTTGAAATCATCGAGGCGGGTTTGAAGAATTTCATACACCAGCTGGTCTTCAACTTCCCAGTACAGGTGAACGAGCCGATTTCTGAATTTTGCCATATTTACCAATTCATCCGAAAAGTCCGGCTTCAACGCGCTTTCCTCGCTCATGACTCGAAAGGTATCGCCGTAATCCTCCGGAGCTCGAAAGCCGTTACGCGCGATGACGTGATTGCACATGTCAATGCAGCACTCGATTGCAACAATAAAATGATACTTCGCGCTTCCAATCTTGTCGGGGTCTTTGAGAAACTCAGCCTCGGCAAGTTTAGCAAGATCTCTGAGCCGGGCAACACTTTTGCGAAGTTCGGTGGTCAGCCGAACCATGATTTCCTGATCAAACAGGGGCATTTGCAACCTCTTGCAGATACTTCCTTTGAAAATAAGCAACATCAAAGTATTGTTTCAAAATCTGCCCTTCAAAATCAGCGC
>JASFTL010000142.1:0-8620 GCA_050053555.1 Desulfobacterales bacterium | reverse complement strand
TATTGCAAGACAAGCGGCATGTTCATGATGTTTAAGCCGTAACTCTTTAGATTTAAGGCGAGATCTTTTAGGGAAAGGATGTTTTTTTCATGGCGGACCTTAAGGGAATCAGCAACAAATACAAGGCCGTCGACACCTTTTAAGACCAGTTTGCGAGTGGAGCTGTATTTGACCTGGCCCGGTACGGTATATAGCTGAACCCGCACATCGCAGCCCTTAATTTTACCCACACCCATGGGCACAAAATCAAAAAAGAGTGTCAGATCTCCTTTGGTTTTAATGGAGACCATTTCATCAGTCATTAATTTTCTGCTATTTTGAAAAATATATTGTAGGTTGGATGTTTTGCCTCCTCTACCCGGGCCATAGTAGACAATTTTGCATTCAACCTCCCGTTTTTTTAAGTTAATAACTGCCATTATCAAATAATTATAAAAAGTTGTGAAAAAAGTGTCAATCTGAAAGAAGCATTATCCAATAATTTCAATTTTTTATATAATTTTTCGGCCAGCAGCCATTTGGGGTCATATCAATAAGAAAGCGGCACCGCATTGGCTGCGAACATTGCTCCTCAATTGAAATGCCAGCCGTATGAGTTTAAAAATGGAATCAGATTCGAAGATTAATCCAAAATAGAGCCCATCATTATAATATTGGCATTTCGGCCCTGTATCTTGAATGTGAAATGAAATTATACCGCTTGTCATAATAATGTTCCGAAAAAAGGATGGCGGCATAAGTGTTGTCGCAAAAAAACGTCCCGCAACCGGAACGTTTTTTTGACAACCACTATAAATAGCTGGTACCGACGATTCTTTCCGGAAAGAGGAGCGGAAGCTAGCAAGTCGGGTGGATTTTGTTTCGGGTTGAAGCGCTCATTTTAGGAAAAGCTAAGCCGGGGACGAATCCCAGGCTTAGCTTTTTATCCTGTTAAATAAACGGTGCGAAAAACAGCCTGTTATTTGTACTCAGCGCTATGGGAAGCCCCAACATCGGTTTCGACCGCCTCTTTGTCGCCAATCTGCAGTGATTTATCGAGAATATCCACGGCCTCATCGATCTGTTCTTCGGTAATAATCAGTGGTGGTGCAATGACCAGCGTGTCGTACCAGGGGGCTATGTACAGGCCATTTTGCATCGCGTCGCCGGCGATTTTGCCCGTCATTAACGCTTTGCCGCTGAGTTTGTCGGCTTTCGTGTCAAACGGCTCTTTTGTTTCACGGTTTTTCACGATTTCAAGCGCCCAGAAATGCCCGATTCCGCGGACATCGCCGACACAGATGTGCTTATCACCCAGTTCATATAGTTTTTTCTCGAGGTGCGGGCTGACTTTTTGCGGCAGGCCGGATTTGAATAATTTTTCATATTCCGCCACTGCTGCCGGAATGGCGGAAGCTGCCAGTGCGTGATAGGCATAGGTGTGGCCGTGGCAGAAAAACTCATCTTCGAAATGGTTTTTGACTTTATCGGTGGTCATGGTGATCGCCACCGGGGTGTATGCATTGCTGGCGCCTTTGGCGGTTGTCATGATGTCTGGAGCAACGTTCCAGTTCTGAACGGCAAAAGCCGTACCGGTCCGGAACCAGCCGGACATCACTTCATCTGCAATCAGCAGCACATCGTTTTCATCGCATATCTGGCGAACAATCGGAAAATATTCCGGCGGCGGCACGATGCGGCCGTTTGTTCCTACAACCGGCTCAACAATAAATGCGGCCACATTGCCCTCTTCCTTGAAAAGATAATCCAGGTAGCGGGCACACTGGACGTCGCATTCCGGATAGCTCATTTTGAACGGGCACCGATAGCAATAATTATCCGGTGCAAACCGAACGCCCTGCACCGTATAGCGTGCCTGCTCGGCCGGCCAGCGGCGTGGGTCGCCTGTAAATGACAGCCCGCCGGAGGTGGCCCCGTGGTAGGAGTGATAGCGGGATACGATTTTATAGGCCGGAGCCTTGCTTTGACGCGTCATTATCAGGGCGCCGTCGTTGGCCTCTGTCCCGCTGGTTGAGAAAAAGAACTGGTTCAGCGGCTCCGGTACCACCGTTTTTAGCGCTTCCACCGCTGCGATGGAAGCCTCGGTGACAAATCCCGGCGCGGCATAGGGCAGTTTTTCAGCCTGCTTGACAATCGCCTCGATAACGGCCTTGTTCTTGTGCCCCAGGTTCGAGCACATCAATTGTGAAGAAAAATCGATGAACGGCTTTCCATCCGCGTTGTAAAAATAAATCCCTTCTGCATCGGTAACCAGCATGGGGGTTTTCCATCCCGACTGGCGATTCCAGGTGCCGAAAGTGTGATCCGTCAACGCTTTAATTTTTTCGACCGCTTTACTCATTTTGCTTGTTTCCTTTCATGCAAGATTTAGGTATACGTTAACCCATTCCCTGCCTACGCTCCCGCTTTTAGCAGGATTGTTTCGTTTGTTCATCTGTTTATGATGGTTTGAGCCAATAAATTCTTAAATTCTTCGCGACCGTTTTCTCCGCAAGGTCTTATTTAGTTTTCGGATTTATAGTTCATCCAGTTTTTTTAAATGGGCGGAGTGCTTTTTGGCAATGGTCTTTAACGCCCGGGCAACCTCTGGCTGGGCTTTGATTTTTGTCGCGGCTTCCGTGTAATAGCGAACCGCCCTTTCTTCCAGGCGTCGGGCCGCTGCTAATGCTTCAGAGGCATCCATAGATTCAGCACCCTCGCATTCTTCGCAAAATGGTGCCCGAATGAAATCTTTGATCGGTTCCAAAATCATTTCGGTAACATTTTCGCGACGGGTTCGCTGAACGGATTTGACATTTTTGTCAATGGCGGCTGCCAATTCATCAAACAATGGTTTTTTGTCAGCGCATGCTGGATTTTCTGCCACGGTTTTGTAAAAACCCAGATCCTGCAACTCCAGCTCTTCAGCAAAATTGAGTATACTCCCAAAATTTTCTAAGGGCATATTTTTCTCCCATTCGTTAAGCGTTGCTTCTTTTTTACTTTTATCTGTGTCCAAAGTTAAAGGAGTTGTGGAGTGAATAAGATTTCGGAATGCGGATTTCGGATTTAAAATATGCGGAGCATCTGACATTTCAATCTGCAATCCGCAATCTGCAATCCGCAATTGATTTTACGCCATTACCCCATAAATAGATACTTTGTTGATCATCCGCGAGATTTAAACAAGGCTGCCTTGCTGCGACTAGAACCATCTCTGGATGACCACTTTAGTATCCGTAAAAAAGTTAAAAATCTCCTGGCCATGCGCTTTGGTGTCGCCAAACATCGAACTGCCGGAACCGCCAAACGGAAAAAAGCTCATCGGAGCTGCGATACCGATATTGATGCCCACCATACTCGGTGTGACACGATATTTGAATTCCCGGGCTGTCGCGCCATCATTGGTATAAATACAGGCAGCGTTGGCATAGCCACGCGTGTTGATCAGGTCAATGACCTCATCCAGATCTCTGGCGCGTACAACACTGACCACCGGCCCGAAGATTTCTTCTTTGGCGATGGTCATATCGGGCTTGACATTGTCAAACAGCGTCGGCCCGACAAAAAATCCATTCGGATATTCGGCAACGCTAAAATCGCGTCCATCCATAACCAGGTCAGCGCCTTCTTCAATGCCTTTTTCGATGTAGCCTAACACTTTTTCTTTATGAGCAGCTGTTGCCAGAGGCCCCATAGCGGACTGTTCGCTCAAACCATCACCGACTTTCATATCTTTGGCCGCAGATGTAAATTTCTCTACGAGTTTGTCGGCGACGTCTCCCACCGGAACCAGCACCGATCCGGACAGACAGCGCTGCCCCGTACAGCCGTAAAACGAGGTGATCATCGAGGGCATGGCTGCTTCAAGGTCGGCATCCGGCATGACCGCCACGATGTTTTTTGCTCCGCCCAGCGCCTGAACCCTTTTGCCGGTTTCACCGCAACGCTGGTAGATATATTTTGCGGTTGGAGTGGATCCCACAAAAGAGATGCCTCGAATGTCCGGGTGATCCAGCAGGCCATTGACCACATCGCGGGATCCATGAACCATATTGAGGACGCCCTCGGGGAGGCCGACCTCTTCGACAATTTCAAAAATTTTGGTCTGCGTCATGGGAACCAGTTCGGACGGCTTGACAATGAAGGTGTTGCCGCAAACAAGGGCATAGGGCAAAAACCACCAGGCCACCATTCCCGGGAAGTTGTAGGGAACAATAGCGGCGAAAACACCCAGCGGTTGTCGATGGCCCATGCAATCAATGTCTTTGGCTATGTCTTCAAGCGTGTAGCCAGTCATCAGTGTCGTAACACCTGTCGCATGTTCAACATTTTCGATCATGCGCCGGACCTCACCGCGGGATTCGTCGATACATTTGCCCTGTTCGGTGGTCAAAACGCGGGCAATCTCCTCGAAATTTTCTTCAAAGGCTTCTTTGATGCGGAAAAGATAGCGGGCCCGCGTCAGCGGCGGTGTGGTTCGCCATTCCCAGTAAGCCTCTTTGGCGGCCTTGACGGCCTTGTCAACGTCTTCGCTGGTTCCGTAAGCGACCTGGGCGATTTTTTCTCCCAGGGCGGGATTCCATATGTCCCCAATTGTTTTCGAGTTGGATTCCACCCATTCCCCATTGATGTAATTTTTCATTAATGGCAGTGTCATATCGAGTCCTCCTTTACTGCTTTCCGCTAAGTATTATATTCTGTCACCCTGAATTTTAAGTAAATTGTAGACATAAGATGTTGACCGACAGGATTAAATTTCGATCACTTTAGGCAAATCAAATGCCAATGTCAAGGAACAGAGGTATACATCCTGTTTGAGGCAGAGATCAACCTTATTTTGAAGGAGTAACACAAGGCTGGACTTAAACCCTAAAATAACATCATCATGTTTGAGCAGTGACAGGATCAGCAGGAAGGGTAAAACTTAATCCGTTGAGATGAGTTTATTTTTTTGGTTTGTCCTGCACTGGGATCTAATACCCTAATAACTTCACTGAAAGATTCTTTTTTTGAGTCGGCTTAATTCACACCTAAATATTCATAAAATTAGATGTGAAATCCCGCCTATAATGGCGGGACAACACAGCATTCGGACATTGGATGGGATTTTGAAACCAGTTTTAGGCGCCGCCGATGCCATATTCAGACTCCTCCCCCATAGCCCCCCATACATCTTTCCACCTGTTTTTCATGCGGGATAGCTTGCGTTCGATAGCGGTTTTATCAGCACTCCATTCGGCTGGACATTCACTGGCCAGCTTGTCTATGTGCCGGTCAAGATCTTCGATCAGTGCATTCAGCTCTTTGACGAGATGATCGACTTTTTGTTTTTTTGCCGGAGTCGATTCGCTTGCATTGCGAATGACATCACAGAGTTTTGCTTTCCAGCCGATGAGTTCAATTCCGACACTGTCGCAATAGAATTTAGCGTCCATGATATTCTCTCCTCTTAAGTGCTCATTTTATAATACTAAAAATGAATCATCAGATGTCAATCCGGTCAGAGAGTTCGGCGAATTAAGGGCGGTGGTCAAAGCGATATCTTTATTGTTTTCGTTCTGATGCTCTTCGTCAATGCGAACCGATTTAAGATTACGAGGACGAGGACGACGAGTACGATTCGAGGATATTTTTTGACGCCTTATTTTTTCTTGAGGAACGCATTCTCAATCGCCTGCATCCATTGGGGCGGGTAAGGCACTTTGAAGGCCGCGGTGTCTTTCTGATTCTGATCATTTAAAAAATCTATTTTGACCAAAGATTGATGCAGGTCCACACCTTTATGGGCCCGATCGTGATAGACGCGTTCAATGCGTGCTGCAGGGATCTCCAACTCAATTTTCTTTATTCGGCTGCGATAGAACAGCTGGTCGGAAAGCAAAAGCAAAAATCCGCTGCTCTTGCGAGGCTTGCCCGGCTCAGTGGCGCTTCCGAAAAAATTAACGCCAAAACTCATTGCCAGTATTGGCCGGCTGCCGAAGCGCTCGTCAATCCATTTGCGGTCGCGCCAGCGCATCCAGACGATATAGCCGATGATTCCGAAAAAGACGACCGCAATAATAAGCCACTGTTGATCACCTAAAAAATCCATTTTATCTCTTCTCTGGTACCGAAAATATTTTGATTTACAAATATTGGATCAGAGGTGAGCAATATTGCAAAGGGCTAAGCGCAAAGCGCATAGCGTTGTTGATTGAAATTTCCTTCTAAGTAATAAAACGCTTTGCCCTATGCGCAATACGCTATGCCATTTTTGCCGCGGAGAACACAGTTCATCAAGACAAGGCGAAAAATGGCCATTTCTGATTCGATATTTATCTGAATTCGGAGAGATAAATCAACAACTTCTTTCTGGCCATATTGTGCCGGTATCCGCTATAACTGCCCATGGCCGCAAGAATGGAATCGGCAATCTCCTCATCTTTTTTGCCTTCGGCGCGCAACACTCTGATTTTTTCGGCATTCAGTGCCACCAGCTGTCGAAAGCTTTCCTGATCCCGGGAAAAGAAAACAAAAAACCCCAGGATAAAAACCAGAACCGAGGTGATTATGGCGACATACAGGTCATATTTGGGATCCGGGAAAAACGGTCGCAGCAGGCTGTCCGGGTTACCTGCATTCAACAGGGAGTACATGGCCACCAGCCCGATGATGATCATCAAAACGTAAATAATGTAAAGCAGGGGTTTCGGCAACGATTTAGATTCCTTTTAAAAATGTAAAATGGGGAAAAGCCGCGATGCGCTTTTCCCCATTTTAATCATAACAATGGTAAAGCAACCTGTGTTATACAGGTCGCGTTTCCCCCTCTTTCATCGCGGCCCATTGGGCTTCGGCTTCCTGCCAGGCTTCTTCGGAAGCTTCCTTCTCCCAGACTTCCAGGCCGCGTTCCGCCCGGGTGGCGCCGGGTAGGATGTTGTCTAGGATGATGCCAAGGATGGCGGTCACCGCCATTCCCGTCGTCAAGATTGCTTGCAGGATATCGCCGAGCACTTTAAAAAAAGCGCCGGCTCCGCTCCAGTCAATCGGCACCGCATTTGCCGAAAGCAGCGGACTGAAGTGATAGGGCACAGAAAGTCCCGCAAAGAAGGATAAACCGATAATAAACAGGTTGCGGGAGTTATTCAGGTTGACAATCTGCAGGTTGGACAAACCGACAGAGGCAATCATACCGAACAGCCCCACGAACATCGCGCCCACCACTGGTTTTGGCAATGTGGCCAGGATGGCGCCGAATTTGGCCACCACCGGGATGATCAACATCACCGCTGCACCGCAGCGCACCACTCGGCGGCTGGCGACGCGGGTCAGACCGATGGAGCCGATGTTTTCGGAATAGGTGGTGGTTCCATTGCAGGTTTGCAGGATACCGGCCACAAAGCAACCCAATCCTTCAGCGCCCAGACCTCTGGAAATCATGCGACCCGTCGGTACCGGCGCCTCGGATATGCGGGCACAGGCATAGTAGTCACCGATAGACTCGATCATCGAGGCCAGATAACCGGCCAGCATGCCGAAAGCGCCGGCCCACAGTGTGGTGCTGCCGAAATCCGGAAAACCCCACTTAAACGGTACCAACGGCTTCAGACTCAACCAGGGCGCAGCCCCGATCAGCTCGGTTTTCAAATAGGCCGGACTCTCCGGAGAAATCATGCCGGTTACCGTACCGATAAGCGATGCGATCCAGCCGGTCGCGATGGCAAGCAGGACCGGAAAAAGCATGAAGGCCCGAGATTTTTGAGAAAATACCTGGGAATATAGAACCAGCGCGGCCAGGGTAATCAGGGATATGATCCAGTTGGCGGCCATCCAGGGAGCGCCGATACTAAACAGCGCTAAACCGATCATGGCAATGGTGGGTCCGATTACGATGGGGCTGATGAGCTTGCGCACTTGTCCCATGATCCCGGTGTAACCCAGGACAATTTCAAATACCGAAGCGATCATAATCGCGCCGGCAACATGCTGGATCTGAATTTGCCACATGGGCTCCGTGCCCGTCAGCTTTTTGGCGGCCACCATGCCGATGATGGCAAATGTGGGGCCCAGAAACGAAAATGTTCCTCCCTGAATTACCGGTAGCCGGTTGCCAAGGGGAGACTGCTGAATCAAAGTGCACAAACCGGAAGTAAAAAAGATGGTTGAAATCATCAATGCCAGTTCTTCCGGGGGCAGTTTCATAGCCCCGCCGACAATGAAGGGGATGAGAACCGTCGCGCCGAACATGGTCAGATACTGCTGAATTCCCAACAGAATCGCCAGCGGCCATTTGGGTTTGCTGCCAAGAGGATAAACAATCCAATGTTGCTTTTCCTGTGTGCTTTCTTCATTCATTATCTGTTGACCTCCTTATGGGTTTGTCCCCTTGTGGGGATGGTTAAATGAATAAATACCCACCTCCTTTCACCGAATTTTGAATGCATGTAGACGAACTTGTTCAAATTCGGTTAGTCTAATTATTCTAACATGCCATTTAATATGATGAACCGACAGTTCGGGTCAGGTCGGTATACATATCGGGCCGCAGATCGCGGAAAAACTGCCAGCCGTCCCGGACCTCCCGAATCAGCTCAAGATCCAGATCCGCAATGACAACCTCGTCTTTATCTTCGCTGCCTTTCACCAGCAGCTCGCCACG
>JASFTL010000141.1:0-8625 GCA_050053555.1 Desulfobacterales bacterium | reverse complement strand
GGTTTTTTCGCCACCGGCAGAGTGGTCTCTGTCACTTGGGAAGCCGCTTTTGGAAATGAGACCTGAAGTCCGTCATCTTCCGGTTTGAGGTCATACGGTGCATCCATTTTCATTGCAATAAAGACGCGCGAAGTCGTTGATTTGTCCTCAGCAAGCTCGGTCGCTTTAACCGAGCCAATGATTTGATTTTCCGGGGCGGTTGTCACCGTTTTGACCCTGTCCAGGGAGGTTCCGGGAAAATGAAACAGTACCCCCATCGGAAACACCTGTTTAATCGCTGTGTAGGTCAGTGGCTGGTTCCCTTTGATGGTAACAATTACCGAATCAGCGGTCACATTGGTGGTAATGCCCGTAATGCGCTTATCTCCTGCGGATTTTACATCAGCTGCTTTGTGAGAGGCGCACCCGGCTAACCATGCTACCAGAATAACCAGTGAGGAGATCAGTAGGAAAATTTTGCGTCTGTCTGTAAATTGGTTAATCATCTTATAATTCTCCAGGAGGCTTCGGAAGTTTTAGTTCTTTATTTCTTAGCACAACATTGCCGCGAATATCTTCGTATTCTTCTGCAACAACGACCTTATCTTTTTCGATCTTCACGACTTTTCCGGCGTTGGTCCCCATGTACGTGCCTTTTTTGACGACATAGCCCTTGCCGGAAGCTTCTTCGACCAGGGCTCTGTTACCGCTTGATGCCAGGATAATCCCGACCAGTTTAAGCTGACTGAGATCAATTTTTTCCAGCGGTGTACGCGGCGTTCGTCTTTTCCGCTTTTTCTTTCTTAGGGCCACGGTCGGTTTTTCCCTGAACAGCGGCTCAAAGGGGTCGATCTTTCCTTTGGGATCATAGAACGGTCTTCCGACGGCTGACGATTTTGCGCTTGTCTCCGGGGAAGTGGATGCCATTGCATCTTTGCCAATATCGGTCTTGACACGCTGTTTCTGGGTGCCAGGCTGTCGGGTTCGGGAAATGGCTGATTTGGGCTTTACCGGTGGTTTGGGTTTTGCGGCCGTGGCAGTTCCTCCAGCCGGCCGTTCTGATTTTTTGGCAACCAAGGGCGGTTGAGGTGCCTGTTTGTCGGTGTCAGGTTGCCTGACCGTCGGTGTGGCTTTCGGTGCCGGTTTAGATTCAGTCACCGATTTTGTTTTTGGGGGTCGGGCTTTTTTATCCGTTTTCATATGGATCTTTTTGCGGACGATCTTCGGTGTTGCCGCTTTGTCTGCCGTCTGGTCGCAGCCTAACAAAGCGGTTAAAAAACCGATCAAACATGCGAAGTTACAGATAATGATAAGATATTTTTTCATAGTGGTTAAATCGATTTCCTACAAGGATTTCAAAATGCGTATCAGTTATCGGTTTGTTTTTTCATTTCTTCTTATTGGACTTTTTTTTCGGAGCAGGCTCAATAAACTTGTAGGTGACGGCGGTGCATGACGTACTTAGCCCCCGACTATCTTTAACCGGCCCCATGGTAATATTTTTGATGTTAACGATTCGGGACAGACGAGCGACTTTGTCAAAAAAGATCGCCAGCTCATGATAGCCGCCATTGACTTTGATGGCCACGGGAATTTCAGCATAGAACTCCTTGCGCACCTCAGACTTGGGTTCAAAAAGCAAAAATTCCAGTCCGACATCCTGGCCGGATCTCGAAATGCTGGTTAACAGTGAAGGAATCTCCTCCTTTTCCGGCAGCGCCTTCATGGCCGTTTTAAACTGCACTTCTGCTTCCTGCATCATTTTTTGAAACTTTTCCAAGTTGGCCGCATTTTTCTTCGCGACCACAAGCTTTTTTTCCAGACTGGTGAGGTCTTTTTTTAGCTTGCTGATATTTTCTAATTTCGGCTTGTAGAGGATAAAAATAAAAATGACGATAATCAGCGCGAAGACACCTGAAAAAATCAGTATCCGCTGGATCTTGGAGAGTTTTTCGATCTTTAAAAAAAAGGAGTCAACTCCTTTGGAGCCTTCTGTCACATTCATTATGTTTTAACCTTTTTGGACGTTGATTTCTGATTTGCTTTCTTAAGTTGCGGCGGTACTTTGGTACAGACGATTAGAAAGCTCTTCAGATTCGTTTTCTGCACCGCTTGGCGCTTTAAGGTTCTTAGATTTACATTGCTGAACAGACCACAATTTTGGAGCCGTACCATAAAATCCGCCACGGTTTTGTTATCCAGCGCAATTCCTCTGATGCTGACCGTTTTATCCTTTACTTCCAAATTGGTAAACCACATCCGCTTGGCCATCAGCACTTGTGTCATGGTATCAAGCAGCTGGACCGGTGCATGACGATCCGATTCCAGTTGTTCGATGACAGCCATTTTCTTTCTAAGATTTGCGAGGTTTCTTTTGATTCTGGCGATTTCCTTATTGATTTCGTTGTAACGATTGAGTTCGGTCTTGGTTTGACTGATCTTCTTATTTAGCTTGTTGATTTTGGAGCTCAGGCTGAAATTGTAGTAAACCAGGACGATCAAAACTAAAACCAACGAAAGCAGAAATAGGGATACCTGACGCCTTACGTTTTCTTTCTTGCGTTCTGTCCGAAAAGGAAGCAGGTTAATGCGTATCATTTGTCATTCACTCTTCTTAATGCCAGCCCCGCAGTGATGGCAGCCTGGGGGGCAATTTGTTTTATAAATTCCGGATCAAATTGATCATCATCAACATAAATGTTTCTAAACGGATTGATGTTTTCAACCTCGGCGGAGGCTTCGACGGCCAATAAATCTCGAAAGTCGGCGATATTCGCTCCACCTCCGCTCAAGACGATTCGTTTAATTTGATCATCCGGATAGGTGGAGTAAAAAAAGTCCAGCGCGCGGCGAATCTCCGTGCACCAGTCGGCAACCACTGATGAAATGATTCCTTTTAAGTCATCTGCCGACAGGCGGGCGGAGTCACCCCCATACTTTAATTGTTCCGCTTCGTCATATGAACAGTCAAGCAATGAAATAATTTTTTGGTTGACCTGCATGCAGCCGAGGGAAACATCACGCATGAATACTGAATTGTTGCCTTTGAGTATATTTAACGAGGTCTTGCTGGCACCGATATCGATTAGCGCCACATTATCATTGCCGGTATCATAGTTTGCTTCAAAAGTGTTTTGCAGCGCAAAGGCCTCGACATCAACGATACAGGGATTCAGCCCTGCCAAATTCACCAGATTTACATAATCGTCGACCATTTCCTTTTTGGCAGCGACCAGAAACACATTCATTTGGTTAGGATTGGTTTCATTTTCACCCAGAATCTGAAAATCAAGATTGACGTCACTGATATCAAATGGAATATATTGCTCCGCTTCAAAATGAATCGTTTCTTGAAGCTGGGTTTCATCCATGGTTTGCACGGCGATTTTTTTAACGATAACCGAGTAGCCACCGATGGATATGGCAACGTTGCGCTCTTTGATGTTGTAAGCCTTAAATAGTTGGCGAATTGATTCGGCTAAACTTTCCGGATCGTTGATGGTTCCGTCTTCGATGGCTCCGTGGGGAATCTCCGTAATGCCGAATCGTTTTAACTCGCGGCCGCGCTTGGATTCTAGGATTTCGGCTGCTTTTAGCGACCGAGATCCAATGTCGAGTCCAACCAGGTTGTCTTTTTTGCTAAATACCATGAGATGTTTTTAGTCCTTAAAAATTTTATCTTTTTCGGTTAGTTTCATACCCAATGCCAAAAGAATCTTTCGTTTGGTTTCCATACGACACGGCATGCCCTTTTCGATCCGGGCAATCGTAATTGGGGAAACACGCGCCTCTCTGGCGAGTTCGGCTTTGCTCATGAGTAGAGATTCTCTTGTTTCTTTTACACGATTGTTGCTCGTCATGGGTCAGGGCTTCCCTCTGTTAAAGATACGGTTTGCAACTACGATGAAAGTTTACTAAATTCAATTCAATATTAAATTGATAGTAATTAACTAATTATCTACATAAATTGGCAGTAGAGTCAAGATAATTATATATAAATTACATATAATTACAATTACTTACTGTATATTGTGGTATAATTACATTTAATTACCATATCTTGTAGGAAAATCCTGTTAGGATGGTGTGAATGCGTTAGCCGTTTGATATTTCTTTTGATAAATATTTTTAAACCGGCATCCCTCCTTTCTAGCGCCTTAAACGAGCCTTTTTCCGCTGATTAAAATCCGATAACCCATCGGATCACGCCCCTATGGTTAAAGTGAAACCCGGTGTTGGTAACGAAAGCTTGCAAAATTTGCGCCAATACATATAGATAAATAGACCTGTAGCGATCCTGCCAAAAATAGAAACAAATACAGAAGGTTAAGTTTAACTTTAGTGCTTTTGCCAAGATTAAAATCCGAATAGATAGGCTTATTTCCATTTTGTAGGGTAAATAATTACACATCCACCGTCAAATTATTGAAAACCACCGCGAAATAATTCTGAAGCGAACGTGAAAAAAGCTTTAACTTGACTTTAAAACTTAGTATTCTTATATGGCTAATAGAATACATATTGATTTTATTGTAATTTTGAACAATGGATCCCAAAATAGCCGAAGAAAAAATAAAACCGTTTCGACTCGTCAAATATTTTGCGTTTAGCGGACTGGTCGTCATTTTTTTGGTGACCATTATTTTGTCTGTGCTGAATACACATTGGGTGAAGTCCATGCAACGCAAAAAAAGCGAGGACTATGCCCGTGTGGTGATCGAGAATTTGAATCATCAAGTGTTCTTACAATTTATTATTCCCGTTGTTATGATGACCGGCAAAATTCAGCTCAGCAATCGGGAGCAATTTGAACGCATGGATAATGTTGTTCGCAGCACCATGCATAGCTTCAAGGTTGAAACGGTCAACATTTACAGCATGGACAACAAGATTTCATACAGTTTTGACCAGATAATGATCGGCCGTAAAAACTACGGCGGTACCGGATACTTGCAAGCCCGGATGGGCAAATGGAATTCCAAGCTGGTTCAACGGGGTAATTTTTTACAAATTTTGCTCGGCTTTCCAAAAGAAGTCCGCCTGATCACATTTGCACCATTGCGCCAGGAATCGAAAGTGGGGAAGATATCGGGTCGCGTTTTAGGCGTTGTCGAAATTGTGCAGGATCTGTCCGAAGACTATAAGATCATTTTTAACATTCAAATTTTAGTGATTATCACTTGCACCGTATTGATGGGGGCTCTGTTTGTTGTGCTGGTGTTTGTCGTCAAGCGGGGCGAAGGCATCATCCAAAAGCGTGCAATGGAAAGGTTGCGACTTAAAGAACGTTTAGCTCACGCAGAGCGCTTATCATCAATGGGTGAAATGGCAGCCGGGATTTCGCATGAGATTCGCAACCCCTTGGGCATCATCAGGAGCTCGGCCGAGCTTTTGAAGAAAAAAGCAGCCAAGGTTGACTCCGCAAACACCATCCCCGATATCATCGTCGAAGAAGCCAATCGCTTAAACCGGATCATTACCGATTTTATCAATTATGCCAAGCCCAGGAGCCCGAATTTTGCAGCCTGTCGAGTGGAGGAAGTTATCGATAAAAATATTTCATTCCTTGAGGCCCAGATTAATGAGCAAGGTTATGTCATCAAGAAAAATTATCAAAATTCTTTGCCCGAAATTATGGCCGATTCGACGATGCTGTATCAATCCTTTTTAAATATTTTAATCAATGCCATGCAGGCGATGCCTGATGGCGGCAGAATCCTGATTGAAGTCAGCGCAGGCGATCATCTCGTTACCGTACATTTTGATGATGAAGGGCAAGGGATACGACATGAAAATCTGGAAAAAATTTGGGATCCCTTTTTTACGACCAAGGAAATGGGAACCGGTCTCGGTCTGGGAATTGTAAAGAATATTGTCGAGTCCCACGGCGGCAGCATTCAGATTGTGAATCGACCCGTCCGCGGAGCAAGGGTGACCATCGAGTTGCCGATAAAACAGAAGGTGAATGATAATTTAGATATTAGCGCAACTACCGCAGATAGCAATTAAGACCTAAATTTTGCATGAAAAAAGATTAGGGTCTTTTTGTTATTGGGTTTCAGCAGATTCGCACCATATCGTACCATGCACTTGGTTAAAAAAATAAAGCCGAAAACAGGTATTTAATTGAGCAGATAAGGCGCTATCGTAATGGAAACCATCTTAATTGTGGATGATGAGAAAAATTATTTGACTATTTTGAGCGCTGTTTTGGAAGATGAGGGTTTTGAAGTATTGACGGCGCTCAGTGGACCGGAAGCGCTCGAGATTCATAAAACATCTGATCTTGACTTAATTCTTACAGATATGAAAATGCCCGCGATGGACGGTATTGAACTACTTGAGAGCCTCAAGTCCGTCGATCCGGATCTGCCGGTCATTATGATGACCGCCCATGGAACGGTAGACAAGGCCGTCGAAGCCATGCAGAAAGGAGCTTACAGTTATGTCTTGAAGCCCTTCGATAATGAGCGGCTGATTATTTATGTCAAAAAAGCCATATCCATGTATCAAGTGGTCAAAGAAAACCGGCGACTGCGCGATGCAGTTGAATCCCAGTATCGTTTCGGCAACATTATCGGCAAAAGCCAAAAGATGCGAGATGTCTTTGATACCATTCAAAAAGTTGCTCCCTCCGGAGCCACTGTTCTCATCGAGGGCGAAAGCGGCACCGGCAAGGAACTGGTCGCCCGCTCAATTCATTTCAACAGCCCCAGACGCGAAAAACCTATTGTAACGGTGAATTGTTCGGCGCTTGCTGAAAATTTACTGGAAAGTGAACTTTTCGGCCATGAGAAAGGTGCCTTTACCGGTGCCATAGCGGCTAAAAAGGGTCGTTTTGAATTGGCTGACGGCGGAACACTTTTTTTAGATGAGATTGGTGAATTATCGCCGAGCCTGCAGGTCAAAATGCTACGGGTCCTTCAGGAAAAAGTTTTTGAAAGGGTGGGGGGCGTCAGAACCATATCTGTAGATATCCGCATTATTGCAGCAACCAACAAAGATCTGCAGCAGGAAATGAACGCCGGACGATTCCGTGAAGACCTTTTTTATCGATTAAATGTCGTCCATATTTCTTTGCCACCCTTGAAGGAGCGTCAGGAGGATATTCGGCTTTTGGTCAATCATTTTATTAAAAAATATGCATCTGAGCGCAAATCAGCTGCTCCGATTACAGGCGTCGACCAGGAAGTGGACCGGCTATTTTATGATTACAGCTGGCCAGGAAATATTCGCGAATTGGAAAATGTCATCGAGCGGGTGATGATCCTGTGCCCGGGTGAGATCATCCGGGTATCTGATCTTCCGAAGGGGTTTAAAGACAATGTTTACAATACCCTGCATCTTGAGGGAATCCCGGCGGATGCCAAATTGTATGACACCTTGGCAGTGATCGAAAAAACAATGATCGAGCGGGCGTTAAAAATGTCCAACAATGTCCAATCCCATGCAGCCGCCTTGCTGGGTATTGGAAAAAGCGGTCTTAATCAAAAAATCAAGAAGTATAATTTGGATGTGGGTTTAAAGCATTAAATCCAGAAAACCTTCAGGAGGATGAATCCAGGCCCGTATCGGGTAATTTTTCTTCTACGATGTCAAAATACATGGAGTTCGGGAAGTTGGAAAGAATTTGCTGAAACGCTTGATGGCTCTTGTCGCGATCTCCCATCCGTTCATACAGCAACCCGAGGTTAAAAAGGGCCTCATCCCGCATGTTCGAATCGGTTGAAGCTACTTTTTCAAAATACACAGCGGCATTGCGGTCATCACCCAATTGTTGATACGCGTATGCGAGACCGCTGAGAATAAAAGTATAAACCAGAGGATGGTCTTTAAAGTCATTTAAGGCGGATTTATAAAGCTCGATGGCCTTTTGGTAATCACCGGCGTTGTAACTGATATTGGCATAACTTGCCCTGGCAAGTTTCCCCGCGGCATTGCCACCATATTTTTCGACAATGCGTTGAAATTCCTCGGATACATTTCGATATGCCTCGTCTGCAGATGTTGCCTTTTTACGCGTCTCATATTTAGCGATGGTTTTCTCTAGCATTGAAAATGCCTTAGCTTCTGAACGCTGGGCGAAAAACCGGTAGCCAATGATAACCAAAGCGACGGCGACAATTGCACACAGGATATAAGAAATATGTTTTTGATAATCAGTGACGAAACGAATTAACTTTCCGGTAAAGGTAATAAATTCATCCGGTTTTTTTAATAGTTCCTTCCGGCTTTTCTTCCGCGCTGCCATTTCACCTCCCAACTCATTGAGTGAGCTAAAGTTACAAGTGAATTATTTTAGTACCTGCCGAATCCTTTCCCAACCGGCTGCGGGAATATTGGCACCGATGACCTGACACACTTCATACCCGCAAGCAGAGCCAAGAGCCCCGCATTTTTCGAGTGGTAATCCGTTGACCAGACCGTATAAAAAGCCCGCAGCCCATAAGTCGCCGGCTCCGGTGGTATCAATGGCCTGACCGCTGCCGAGTGCTTCGATCGGCAGAATTTCATTATTGTGGGCGATCAAACTTCCTCGTTCCCCTATTTTAAGCACGGCAATATCAACTTTTTCAGCCAGGGAACTGACGGCGCGGGCTTCATCTGCCTGGCCGGTATAGGCGCGGGCCTCGTCCTCGTTGGCCA